>PBSM01000268.1 GCA_002726245.1 Planctomycetaceae bacterium
GAAGTTCATGGGCACTCGATGGTGAAGCAGAAAAACTTCACCATGTTGCCTGGACCGACAAGCGTCAAGCGCGGACGTCGGCCAAGAAGTCGATTCTGGGTGTGTTGCAACTCGCTTGGCGTAAAGCTGGTATGGTTCGGCTGAGTTTATTCACCCAACGCGTCAACGTGATGCGGTATTCAATGCGTAGTGGCCACAAGGGAACTGACCCGTTACTCCTGGTGAACTTCCGTAAAGAAGGCGTTCGAGTCGGGTTGATTATTTTGTGTTGGATTTCGTGGTCGCATTCGGTGCGGACGTGAAAAAGTAATCGGGATAGGTCAGGTTCAGACGAGCTTTGTTCGCCTCGTCGTCAGTGATGCACGCATCGATTTCCGCTTTCAACCGCGTTAGATTGTCTTGGTTCAGCAACGGATCGTTCGTGCGGGTTCGCCAGTTGGCGAGTTGTGTCTTCAATTCAGCGAAGGGCGTGGCGAATTCAGCGGCGTCTGCCAAATTACGAAACTCGTGTGGGTCGGTCTGCAAGTCGTAGAGTTCGTATTCGGGAGGTCGCTGCATCCGCTCGTAAGCGGACCGAACCGGCTCCGGAGCCATTGACACGACTTGGTGCAATTCCTGGAAAAATTTCCTTCGCGTGAATTCATATCCCGGGTTCACTTCGTCTGGCATCAAATTGTGGATTAATTTGAACCGCTTATCCCGTGCCGTTCGCTGTGGGTAAAAGTTGTGAGCCGAATGCGTGTGATACTCCGTGAATAAATATTCGCGCCGGTCTCCTGCCTGCCCCTTGAGAAAAGGTGACAAGGTTCGCCCAGTAAGCCCATCCACTGGTTCTGCCTTTGCCACATCGAGAAACGTTGGCATCAAATCAAGGGTTGACACCAGCACGTCATTGACTTGCCCTTTGTTTACTATGCCCGCCCACGACACAATCAGCGGCACCCTGACACCCCCTTCGTAAGACGTGCGTTTGCCACGCAACATGTCTGCTCCATGATCTCCCATGTAAACGACCAGCGTCTCCTTCTCCTTTCCGGACGTTTTAAGCGCCGCGAGCAACTCACCGGCCTGAGAGTCGAGTCGACTCATGCAGTTGTAATAGTCGGCGGTCTGCTTTCTTAGCTCCCGCGTATCCAATCCAAAGTAGGCGATCGACTTCACGTCCTCCGCGGTGAGTGGATCCGCCGGCATGCCCTTCACGGACGTCAAAAATGGCCGGTGAGCATCCGGGTAATTAACACTGAGGAAGAACGGTTTGTCTCCGGCGTCGAAGAACTCCTTGGCGTGTTTCGCGTAATCGCCCAAGTTCTTGCGGCTGAAGTTGGCCGACGGGATCTTCTTCATGTCGAACGGAAACGCCGATGCCGGATTGACGTGCAGCTTGCCGATGATGCCGGTCCGATAGCCGGCCTGCTTCAGACTGCGGACGATGTTCGGTGTGTCCTCGCGGTACATCCGAAACTTCCATGACGCCAAACCGATCTGCCCGTTCTGATGCGGGTAAAGGCCGGTCAGCAACGCGGCCCGTGATTGGCTGCAACCGGCCTGTGGCACATACGCGTTGTGAAACCGTATGCCTTCCTCCGCCAATTTGTCGAGCACCGGAGTTTTGACGAATGGCTCTCCATAGCAACCAAGCTCCTGGCCGTTGTCCTCCGAAACGATCAACAGAATGTTGGGACGTTCTGCTGTAGAGGCAGCACAAGCAGCGCTGCACATAACGGCAACAATGAAGAGTGATATCGAGGTGCTTCTTGTCATTCGCTTGCCTTGTATTCGGGGTTAGGTCGCATGGGATCGGCGCCGACGCTTTCCCGCCAGGCTTTCAGCTTGGCATGCAGTTCGGCGACTTTGGCCGACTCCTTGGCGGACAGGTCGTTCGTCTCGCCGAGATTATCGGCAAGGTTGTAGAGCGAAAGCTCCCCGGTCTCGAATGCTTCGATCAGCTTCCAGTCCCCGGCTCGAATCACGCTACAGGGAAAGCTCTGCGGGTGCTGGTTGTAATGTGGGTAGTGCCAATAGATTGCGTCGCGTTCAATTCCGCCGCTGCCAGTCAGGATCGGGACGAGGCTTTTGCCATCGACGTGTTGGTGCGGTCGCAATTTCTGTCCGGTGGCCGCGAGGATCGTCGGGTAAATGTCCGTGCTGATGACTGGCTCAGATGAAACGCTACCCGATTTGGCATGGCCGGGCCATTTGATGATGAACGGGACTCGGAGACCGCCTTCGTAGTTAGAACCCTTGTTGGCTCGCAGCGGTGAATTGTCTGTCGCGCGTGCGTAGCCGCCGTTGTCACTGGTAAAGATAACGAGCGTTCGTTTGTCGAGTTCCAATTCACCTAACGTTTTCATTACTCGGCCCACACTATCATCAACGCTTTCGACCATCGCAGCGTATGCCGGCTTGCCCTGCCGTTTGTCTTTAGCGACTTGCTCATATCGGGCAATCTTGTCTGCTTTGCCCTGCAATGGTGTGTGAACGGCGTAGTGCGACAACATCAAAAAGAACGGCTTGTCGGCGCTGTCGCGGATGAACTTCTCCGCCTCTTCCGCCAGTCGATCAACGAGATAATCACCCTTCTTGCCCGACAGCGGTGTATCCTTATGCAACGTCTTACCCGTCGTCGGAATCCGCCAGCTTCCCTTGAACGGGTAGAAGTAACCGCCAGGCGCACCGTAGTCGCGTCCCGCGACGTTGACGTCGAAACCCTGATGTTCCGGGTAGTAATACGTCTCCGTGCCCAAGTGCCACTTGCCCATGAAGGCGGTTCGATAGCCCGCTTCGCGCATCGCCTCAGCGATGGTGACTTCTTCCAGCGGGAGGTTCGAGACATATCGTCCTTCGCGCAGTTTGTTCTTCTTCGCGTTCCAGCGACCCGACGGCAGCCACTGGGTAAGCAGCAATCGCGCCGGATACTTGCCCGTCATGATGGCGGCTCGCGTGGGCGAACACACATTGCAGGCCGCATAGCCGTCGGTGAACCGCATGCCTTCGTTGGCCAGCTGGTCAATATTGGGCGTTTGGTAATAGTCGCTGCCGTAGCAGCCGAGGTCTTTCCAGCCGAGATCGTCAATCAGAATCAGAATGACGTTTGTCTTCGGCGCGTCGTCGGCCATCGCATCAGCGGAGACCGCAAACAAAGTCAGCATGAGGAGCGATATCGAAAGTATGGTGATGCGGTTTATTTTTCTTTTCCTTGTGTAATCTTGCCGGTCTTCTTATTTGTCCATGTGAAGGTGTTGTGGTCGAAGCGGAACGCTCCTTTTGTCGGAGCCGATTGCGCCCACTCTTTCGCAATCCACCCCACGAGTTGTTTCCTGACTGCTGCGCGGTCGGCACTTGCAGCGAGGTTGTTCCATTCGTGTGGATCGGTCTGGTGGTCGTACAGTTCCTCACCGCCATCGCGGTAGCGGATGTAGCGATATCGCATGGACCTTACGGCCGCATTGCCGCGATTGAATTCGATCACGGCGGGACGATTCCACTGAGCTTTCGGCTTCAGCAACAATGGCGCGAGCGAAACGCCGTCGTGAGATTGATTTGCCTCAAGCCCGGTCAACTCGTTTAACGTGGGATACAGATCCAGCAAACTAACGGGCCGTTCGCAGACGCCCTGTCGATATCCCGGCGCGCTGATAATAAACGGCACGCGCGTTGCCTCTTCCCACAGCGTGGTTTTGTGCCAGTGCTGCTTCTCGCCAAGATGCCAGCCGTGATCCGACCAAAGGACGATGATCGTGTTCTTCGTTCGCGGGCTCTTGTCCAACGCATCCAGTACGCGGCCTATTCGGGCGTCGGCACAGCTGATGCTGGCAAGATAGGCACGGACTGCATGTTTCCATTTGTCCGCGTTCCTGATTGTCTCAAAATCACGTCTACGCGCTTTGGCAAACTTCAGGCCCTCAGCGGGCAAGTCGTCGAGATCGTCTTCGCGAATTTCGGGCAACACAATATCGTCAAGCGAATACATGTCGAAGTACTTCTGCGGTACGTACCAAGGCAGGTGAGGGCGAAACAGACCACAGGCGAGAAAGAACGGCTCCGAGCCGGACGGGCGATTGTCGCTCTGCTTCCGCTCAAGAAATCGGACGGCGTAGTCAGTCGTTAAAGCGTCGTCGTAGTCCTCGTCGCGAATGCCTAGCGTTCCCCAGTCGTTTTCGTGGCCGAGCCCCTTCACGCTGCTGAACGGAAACCCTTTGGGATACGGCTCGTGTTTCGACCACGGGTAGTTCAGCTTGACGCCTCGAAACCACGGGTCTTCGCGAAACGTCAACCGCTGGAAATCGTCCCACTGGTTTGGCGGATGATTGCCGGCGGTGTGATGAAAGATCTTGCCCGCTCCGACAACGCGATAACCGTTGTTGCGAAAGTGCATGGGAATCGTGACCACGTCCGGCAGATTCGGCAGCCACCAATGTCCATTGTCATAAAGACCGGTGGTGGACGGCCGTAGTCCCGTCATGATCGCGGCTCGTGACGGGGCACACTTCGGCGATGGGCAATGCGCATTCGTAAACAACGTACCACGTCTGGCCAATCGGTCGATGTTTGGAGTGAACACCGTCCCCCCGTACCCGCCCAGACAATTCACCCAGTCCTTCATGTCGTCCACACAAAGGAACAACACGTTGGGCTTGGCGGGCTGTTGCTCGGCGTGAACGGGACCAACCGCGAACAGTAGCGCGATGACGACGAAGACTGCTCTGTTCATCGAGTCAGCTCCTTCGGGATCGCTCCGTCATCGGTCTTGTCGCCCTCAAGCAGCCAACTGAGATTGAAGCGTGCCAGCTTCGAGCCGCCATTATTCTCAAAGTGTAGATAGATCGTGCCTTCGCTCGGTGTGCCCGGCCGGCCAGCCGAGAGAGATGAGTAGGCGAAGCTGCCTTTGTGAATCAGCCGCTTCAAGGGCCACGTCTTGCCGCCATCAAAGCTCGCCCAAACCGTTCCGTGATGACGCCCCTCGGGACTGTCGCAATTGCTGTAAATCAGGACGTCTTTTCCAATGATCGGCAGTCGAACGAGTCCGCCCATGCAGCCATAATTCCGATCTTGAGGCCCATCGGGCAGCACCTCGCAGATGGCTCCATCCTTCCATGTCTGACCGCCATCTTCGCTCGAGGCGACCCAGCGTCGAAGTGGGCTCTTGCCTTCCGGGGCCCAGTGACGGCGTGAGTTGTAATAGAGGCGTCCGTCCGACAATTCCGCGATGGTTGCTTCGCCCGTACCATTTTCAGGAAAAGGTTCACTGGTCTGCCACGTCTTTCCGCCGTCGTCGCTATACATGGCGTTGGTGAAATGTGTCGGCCAAATACTTTCAGGCCGATTCCCCTCTCCGTAATACCGCGAAGGCCGAATCAGGCGATCTTTGTGTTCACCATGCCGTAACGTAATACCGTGCTCGTTCATGTGCATCGAAGGCATGCGGCCTTCGCTGTCCGGATGAATCGTTATCGGATCGGCCCGCCACGTCCTGCCGTCGTCTTGGCTACGAAAGACCGTGAGCGGCGCCGGCGGATGTTCGTCTTCGACAAAGGCCAGAATGTCGCCCGTCGTTTCATCGACCGTCGTGCCACCGCCATGAATGCCCGACTTGGCGATGGTGATGTCATCGCCCCACGTCTGGCCGCCATCTTCGCTGCGACGCGCTCGGATATGTCCTTTCCCCCAAGTTGCCAGAATCGTTCCCTTCATCGTTACGACGACATTGGGGAATCGGCCGCCTTTGAATACCGGTTGGATATTCAATTCAGGCTCACCGAGAAACGTGTCAAGTTTGCCTTCGAGGGGTAGTTCAGCGGCAGTGAGCGGCGTCGTCATCAAGCTGACGATCACTATCAATGCAGTTAGTGGCAAGCGCCGTATGGGCATGGGATAATCTCCTTGCGAATTGGTTTTCATTACTCGAGTCTCAAATCTTCCCTTCTGAAGTCGTGCTTTCGGCGAGTCGGGGTTGGGCATTAACTCAATCATTTCGCGTTTTCCGCAGTGTCGGGCAGCACGGATTTCCAGCCGCCTTTCAGCGTTCTGGCAAGTTCCCGATTCGTTTCCGCATACTTGGCCTGTGCCGCGACATTACGTGATTCGTGCGGGTCGGAATCGTGATCGTACAGTTCGCGGGCTACGACCTTCTTTGACTTCCAGTCTTGCCATTCGACGTATCGGTAACGATGCGTTCTCACGGCATAACCCATGATCTCACCGTGTCCGCGATGCCGGTTGCCGCTGCCGGCGCGCGGGTATTGGCTGAACACGGCACGCTTCCAAGGTTTATCCGGCTTCGTCAGTAGCGGCTTGAAGCTGATGCCTCCAACGCCTTGGGGTGCGTCAAGCTCGCAGATGTCGGCCAACGTCGGGTAGACATCGACGAATTCGACCAGCGCATTCGACTTCAAGCCAGCATGTGTTTGTCCGGGGACGGAGACAATCAGAGGAACGCGGGTGGAAAGCTCATAGTTGTTGGCCTTGGTCCACAGCCCTTGTTCGCCGAGGTGAAAGCCGTGATCGCCCCATAGGATGACGACGGTATTCTCCGCGAGCTGAAGCTTCGCAAGTTCATCCAGCAATTGCCCAACCTGTGCATCAACATAGCTGACACATGCGTAGTAACCATGCCTCAGTTCACGAACCTTCTCAGTGGAAAGCTGTCCGTCGTCGGGAATATCGGAGTAGCCTTCCAGTTCTTTCCAGCTGCGTGTTGCCAGTTCGGGGGCGTCTTGAGGATGTTTCCCTGAAACCGGCAACGGAATCTTTGCGCGGTTGTACAAATCCCAATACTTCTGCGGAGCACAAAAGGGCAGATGCGGTTTGCGAAAACCAACGGACAGAAAAAATGGCTGCCCAGCCTGTTGCAACTTGCCGAGCGTCCGAATTGCCGTATTACAGACGATGCCGTCGATGTACGTGCTGTCAGGAACGTCCGCGGCTTCGGCTGCGGATCGCTTGAGCCCCGTGCCTTGCAGATTTTGAGGTAATGCGTATCGCAGTTTCGGATCTCGAACGAAGTCGTACTGCGGATCGACCGACCACGAAGGGGGATCCTTCGACGGCTTTCCACTGCCGTGATAGATCTTGCCCAGACTCCGAGTGTGATACCCATGGTTCTTGAAATGCTGCGGCAGCGTTACCACATCAGGCATCGCCGCGCGAAAGTGCGTTTTCAAATCCCAAACGCGAATCGTGTCGGGCCGTCGACCAGTCATCAGTGAAAGCCGCGACGGGCAACACACGGCCAGCTGACAATACGCGCGATTGAACACCATGCCGCGACTGGCCAAACGGTCAATGTTCGGCGTGACGGCGACTGAATCGTCGTAACAACCCAGTGCCGGTCGCAGATCGTCGATTGCAATGAATAGGACGTTGGCGCGGCCGGCTTCCTCGGCGCGGACGTCAGGAACTGCGCCGACGAAGCAACACGTGAGAACCGTGTTCAAAAACAATTTGAAGTATCGCTTCATGAACTGCTCACTTTCGTTACGGATCGCGACCAGTCAAAGAAGCCAGTTGCTTCAAGTTTCTGTCGGAGCGAAGTGGCTTCTGCGTTCGACAATTGTCCCAACGGCAGGCGGCAGCACCGACGTTGAACCCCTGCATGTCAAGAACATTCGCATGCTAAATCAAATACAGAGCATGCTGCAACAACAGTAAGCATATCTGGATAAGTTGAACCGCCCTAAGGCCGGAAATCCTTAGGGCGGTTCATGGGCACTCGATGGTGAAGCAGAAAAACTTCACCATGTTGCCTGGACCGACAAGCGTCAAACGCGGACGTCGGCCAAGAAGTCGATTTTGGGTGTGTTGCAACTCGCTTGGCGTAAAGCTGTTATGGTTCGGCTGAGTTTATTCACCCAACGGCATGTGAAGATGCCTAATGCCCTAATGATTCGCACGTACCATTGACCGGTACGCCGACCGTTCTTCAATTGCTTTGCAATGGTCGCAGCCGACGGCCACGCCACGCAGTACCCAGATTTATGGTTGAGCAGGCCGAGTACGACCTGTACGGCCAGCTTGATTTCCGGGGCGATGTGTTGGGCGGTTATAACTTTGTGAATTGCCCGGTTGCGTCGTGCTCCGTTTGTTTGTGACATAATCCTGGTCCACCAATAGAGAAGCCCCGACCAGCGTTGACGAAGCGACACTGACCGGGGCCACATTGGCTGACTGAGGATATGTATATCTTCGTCCGACAGAGCCGCAGGCATCTCATGCCAATGTGACCTGCTGCGGCTCTACCGTAGGTTTGCCTACCGACCATCTTCCGACATACCGACATACCGACCGAAGCGGCCCAAAAAAGGGGCGGGGGAAAGTCGGCAGCACTGGGACACCGGGACACGGGACAGCACGGCGAGCAACAGGGCCCGGGCAAACCAAAAACTTGGCGTGTGAGCGGACTTGTTGCGGGCGACTGGACTGCAAAGTGGACTGCAAAGTGGACTGCAAGAACCCGTCGCGAAAAGTCGGTGAGCGTCGCAGGATGTCGCGGTGTGTCGCGACCCTAAAAAAGGCCGCTGTGTCGTAAACCCTTGCGGAGAGGGCTTCTTGACGCTTTCCGTCGCGTCTTGTCATAATCTGCCGTGTCTTGTCGCACTTTTGTCCCCGTGGCACAATTGGATAGCGCGTCGGCCTCCGAAGCCGAAGGTTGCTGGTTCGAATCCAGCCGGGGATACTCTCAAGCCCTTGATTTTCAAGGGCTTGTGTCATTTACGGACACAGACTCCGAAAGAGGCAGAAGTCGATTTCACTAGAATTCACTAAAACTGCCCCTTTGCGTTGAGTCAGGCCGTCATTCTTGCTCCTTCATCGCCAGATTCGATCAGAGCATCCAACGCTTTGGCCACTTCAACAACTTGGCTCCAGTCCTCAACTGACCGGGCCGTGTCCAGTTGCTCAATGAGACAGTCGCATGGTTTCTCTTCGTACCCGTAACGAGTCGCAATATCGACTGGCAGACTTCTGAGAATCCGTCGAAATGTTCGATTGCTCTTGTGCCTCAGTTCCTCATCCGCTTCCTCCGTGTAGCTGGTAGTCATGACCGCTGCGGTGAGGCTGGCATCAGATGCGACCATTTGATTGAGGTCTTCACCTCGTCGAGCGAATTGAAGGCTGGTCTTACGAAAGGTGTGAAGGTACACCGTGCCTTTGGCGAACTGATCCGACCATTTCTTGACCTGTCGATACATCCAATCACCGAGATTGTCTTCTTTGAAGTCCATGCGGATGCGATTGGCTGCTGACCTGTTCCCGTTACGAATGTGAAATGCTCTCAGTTGTTCTGGGTAAATTCCAAAGACAAAAGGACTGCCATTCTTGAGCAAATGAATCTCCGTCACGAGATTTGCCGGGAGTCGAAACCACTTTCGGACTTCGCCACGGAATCTGGTCGTTCTTGAGGGCGTCCACAATTTGCGTGGTGATCTCTTGCCTGAGTTTCGTTTGGGATGCCATCGCCTTCTCCTGTAATTCGTGGTTGAACAACAGGAGAAGGTCTGGGAGATCGAACCCGGAGCCCGAGTGATCGAGAAGGTCGCTCTTCCAGAGCCAACCGAATTCGACGCTCCTGACAAACTTGACGCTTTCCTCGATGCCGTCCGCTGGGGTGCCGCTTCGACGGCTGACCTGAAGAATATCCAGTCGCCGTTTCGCAGCGGTATCGAGATCGAGGATTACCAGCTTGATCCGGTCGTTCGTGCCATTCAAATGCCGAGGGTCAACTTGCTGATCGCCGACGATGTTGGTTTAGGGAAAACTATCGAGGCCGGAATGGTCGCCCTCGAACTTGTGATTCGGCACCGTGCAAGGAAGATGCTGATTATCGTCCCCTCGTCGCTTCAGATTCAGTGGCGTGACCAAATGCGGGACAAATTCGGGCTTGAGTTCCGCATCGTGAATTCAGAGTTGATGCGTGAGCTTCGGAGACGCCGAGGCATCCACGCCAATCCTTGGAGCCACTTCCCTCGCCTCATCACCAGCATCGACTTTCTCAAGCGAGAACGACCACTTCGTTTGTTCCGTGAACGCCACGAGGAATCACTTCGGTCAGCGAAACGAAAGGCAGTTTCCAAGCCGAAGATGAGCGTGCTTCAGCGTGAGTTCGACCGCATGGACGAGGAGTACGCCGATGACTTTGAGTACGACGAAGCCACTGCCGATGCCCTTGATTCAGCGACTCGGTTGTTTACAGAGCCGAACGAACAGGAAGTTGCATTACTGAAACAGATGAAGAAGTGGGCCGACCGTGCCCGTGCCCAGCGTGATTCCAAATCGCGACGACCAGCAATGAACGCTATTCCCAACCTGATCGCGGTGATAGCATGCCTGCATCAAAACCAACTAACACTACAACTCAGCAAACCCCGAGAAATCCAGTACCCAACACAAAAAAGTGTTAGTCAATTAGCCGTCGCGGAAATCGGCGTTCAATAACGCGAAACGATCAACTCGATTCCCTCTTCCATGATGACGCGCCACTGAGATTCCAATTCGGGCGTGTACTCAGGGTCGTGACGTTCGATCGCATTGCAAAGAGCATCCAGCCACAAGCTGTACAGGTACGGCGAGATGCTATGGCCCTGCCGGCTGTGCGACTCGCCGATCTTCTCGACTTCTTGCACTGCGATCAGATC
>PBSM01000269.1 GCA_002726245.1 Planctomycetaceae bacterium
ATCCTTCGAGAACTATCGAATTCGAATTCTCTTCTACTGCGGAAAGCTCCATCTGACGCCCACAATCACCCACTAAATTCGGCGAAGAAACTGTCGAGGGAGAGGCCGCACGAATTAATGAAAGAGCACGAATGAGCGACCCGATTCGTGCTCTTTCATTAATTCGTGCGGAATCTCTTCACGCGTCTTGCCGATTGGTTGGAGGTTCACTTCACTAGGCTAAGGGCTAATCCACTGTTGCGGGAGAACACCACGGCGGACACGGAGAAGAACAAAACAATGCGCTACGCCTCCGGCGAGCCGGCGTTGATGGCGACTTCGAGTTCGGCGGACATGTCGCGAGGCTTGGTGGGCATGAGGACGATCTCTTCGATCAAGGTGCGATGAGGCATTGTCGCGCAGAGAAGGATCGCGCTGGCGACGTCTTCGGGCTGCATCATCGTGGCGCGGGCATCGGCATTCGGTGGCTGGGGGCGGCCTTCGAGGATCGGCGTATCGACTTCTCCTGGAATGATTGCGGTCGCGCGGATGCCTTGAGCACGTAGCTCACTGTTGATGCCGCGCATCAGGTTGTAGGAGGCAGCCTTTGCTGCGGAGTAAGGCGCGCCACCAACGATGCCGGGATTCAACGCGGCTAAAGAAGATGTCGTGATGACAGTGCCTTCACCTCGGCTGAGCATGTCGGGCAGGCAGGCTTGGGTGAGCCGATAGACAGCGTCGATGTTGATCTTGAAGACCGATTCCCATTCCTCGGAGCCGACCCATCGGATCGAACGGACCTTCGATGCGTGACCGGCGTTGTTGACCAGAATGTCAACCTTGCCGAACGCGTTGATTGTGAGCTCGGCAACACCGGCTGCCGCATCACCGTCTTCAAGATCGGTCGGACGCGCGACTGCTTCGCCTCCGGCTGCTTGGATTTCTTCCACCACGGATTCGAGTGGCTGAGCCCGCCGCCCCACAACGACTAGCTTGGCTCCTTCGGACGCAAACATCTTGGCCGCTTCGCGTCCGATGCCGGTCCCAGCTCCAGTGACAATCGCGACCTTCCCGTCTAATGCACCCATCGGCTTGTCTTTCGTTCTTCAGGTTTTCGAGCGTTTTACAAGTCAGCCAACGTCCCGGTTGGACGGTGACTTGTCAACCGCCGGACACCCCTCGAATGGGCGTTGGACGGGCGAAATCCAGCTCCTTTCGAATACACATCCCGTTCGGAACGATTCATGTTGACGGTCTAACACCGGATCGTACAATTTCCCAATGGCGTAAGGTTCGATGTTTAGAGAACTTGCAGCGTCAATGACCGTTTCATTTCACGACGCCAAGAGGCATGGATGTTCTTTCTAGCTCGCCGCGATTGATTGTCGAGACACCGGCGAAGCTAAATCTCTTCTTGGAGATACTCGCAAAACGCGAAGATGGCTTTCATGAGATCGAAACTCTCATGACAGCAATCAGCCTATACGATCGGTTATCCTTTTCCGCCCTCGCCGAAGGGCAAACTCAACTGACAACCAGATGGGCTTCCGGGATGGAGCCACAAGCAGTTTCGCGAAACGGTCCGCGCACTGCCTCGACGCACGATCCGTTGCCCAAGGAATCGGACAACATCGTCTGGAAGGCAGTCGATCGACTACGACAACGCTCCGGCACCAATCATGGGATCGCGATTGACCTCGTCAAACGCATTCCCGCCGCCGCAGGGCTAGGTGGTGCCTCCAGTGATGCCGCCGCTACTCTTGTTGCCGCGAATCGGTTGTGGGGACTCGGCTGGAGTCGGGAGCAGCTTGCCGAAGTCGCGGCCGAATTAGGCAGCGACATTCCTTTCTTCCTGGCGGAGCGTGCTGCCGGTGCCGGCATGGCGGTCTGTCGTGGGCGCGGCGAACAGATCGAATCGCTTCGAGGCATGCCGCCGCTGCACTTTGTTGTTGTGAAGCCACAGGTTGGATTATCGACCCCGGCGGTCTATCAGCGCTGTAAACCTGCGACGAACGCGCGACACATCACACCGTTGATCGAAGCGTTGAAGCGCGGTCGCATCTTAGCATCGCACTTTGTGAATCGACTGGAACAAGCCACCGAACAGATCTCGCCGATTATCGAACAGTTGCGTTTCGCCTTTTCGCAGACAAATTGCTTGGCTCATCAAATGAGTGGCAGTGGGTCAAGCTATTTCGGGATATGCCGCAGTGCCCGCCAGGCAGGACGTCTGGCGAACCGAATCCGTGGATTGGGATTTGGTCAAGTCTTTCACGCCGTTACAGCTCCCCACGCGCACCGGCTCGAGGCAGCGCCTCAGTAAGGAACACTCCATGGAGATCACCGAGGTTCGCATCAAGTTGACGGAAGATTCAGACGATCGGTTGCAGGCGTTTTGCTCCATTACCTTCGACGATTCCTTTGTCGTTCGTGACTTGAAGATCATTGAGGGCACCAACGGACCGTTCGTCGCAATGCCCAGTCGCAAGCTGACGGGACATTGTCCGCGGTGCCGGTCGAAAAACCACTTACGCGCGAACTACTGCAACCAGTGTGGTGCGAAGACTGTGGGCGATGGCGGCTCGCGAGACCACGATGGGCGAGCAAAGCTCTACGCCGATATCGCTCACCCAATCAACTCGACCTGTCGAGAAATGATTCAAAATCGTGTCATCGAAGAGTACGAAGGCGAGCTAGACCTGGCCAAACAACCAGGTTACGTCTCGCGCTACGAAGACGATTACGACGATGTCTTTGTCGCGGATTACGAGGAGCCCGCACCAGCAACGAAGCCTCAGGAGACTCGAAAGACGGAGATTCAACCCAGCGAACTCGGTTTGAAGGCCCCGCATACAGCCACGCCGAGCAGCCAACCGCAGCAAGCTGCGACGAAGCACAGCAAACCGCAAGCGCAAAGAGATGGCTTCGGAGCCGGAATCCTAGAGGACTAGCATTGCCTGCCGGCCCCACGTCGTTGCGAGCGGGAATAACGACTGGGCTCAAACCCGAAGAATCTGGGGCTGCGTTCGGTTGCGATGGTAGTGCGGTCTATACATTTGCCCGTGCGGAGAAGTAGGAAGATAGACCGTCTCAAGCTCCCTAAATTATTGACGCGTCCGAAATTGCCTAATTATACTGAGGGTCTGTCGTTGCAACCCCGTCTGGGCCTAAGACTATGCAGTTACGCTTCATAATCGCAGTACTGACGTTCTGTCTATTCGCGCACCGCGGCATCGCGCAAGACGCTCCGGAAATCCGCGCACTGGCCGAGGGAGTCCTGACCACGATCCCTCTGTCCGCCGAGGATGGCGAGACGTTGACGGGGCCGATCTCGCTCGTCGAAGTCGTTAACGGCATCCCGGATCTCGATTGGACTCCCAACTATGATCCGAAAACGCGCACCTTAATCGAGAAGGCAAAACGAGTTACGCTTCGGCGATCGATTTGGGAATTGGAGTTGTCCTTTAAACCGATGCGGATGGTTGAGGTTGATATTCCACAGCCGACCGGCAAGATGCAGCGAAAGCGGATTTGGTATCTGGTTTACCGCGTTTCGAACCGCGGTCTAGCTCGGCGGCCGAAAGCAGTTGCCGACGAATTCGGTCAAGAGACGTTCGGAATCGAGCGGGTCAATTTCCCAACACGTCGCTTCTTCCCGCATTTTGTTTTAGAAAGTCTTGAATACAACAAGGCTTACATGGATCGGATCATCCCTTCCGCCCAAAAACTGATTCAGCGGCGGGAAAACCCGGGGGCTAACATCAAGCTGCACAACTCGATCGAAATGTCCCAAATCCCGATTCCGCTCAGCGACGAGCGAATCGAGCGAGGAGTATGGGGGCTCGCCACCTGGGAAGATATCGATCCGCGGATTGACTTCTTCTCGGTTTACGTTCGTGGTCTGACGAATGCTTTCAAGTTTGTCGATCCGCCAGGAGCGTATCAGGCCGGGCAAGCCCCTGGCTCGGGCCGCGTGTTTACCCACAAAACTTTGCAGTTGAACTTCTGGAGGCCTGGAGATTCGGTGCTTGAGCACGAGGGTGAAATCCGTTATGGAGTGCCCGTCGATCCTGATCCGAACTTGCAAAACCATGTGCTTATGATGCTTGGGCTGCCCGAACGCCTTGATCATCGGTGGGTTTATCGCTAAAAGTAAGGGTTTCAACGAAAGCAAAGCACCTGCTAGGGAACCCAGCCATGGCACATAAGAAGGGACAAGGGTCCAGCCGCAACGGTCGCGACTCGAATGCTCAGCGACGCGGCGTCAAGAAATTCGGTGGAGAGGCCGTCCGAGCTGGCAATATCATCATTCGGCAGCTAGGGACTCGAGTCCACGCCGGTACCAACGTCGGACAAGGCAAAGACTACACGTTGTTCGCCCTCGTTGATGGCAACGTCATGTTCGATCGGAAGGGTCGTCGGGTGAATGTCGTCCCCGCGAACAACTAGCTTCGCAGCCCTGTCTAACTGACCGACTGCTTCTCGATCAAGCTAAGGGATGGCTCGGATGAGCCGTCCCTTTTGTCGTTCATCAGGAATTCCGTGCGACCTGCGATGGGTCTAGCTCATGTTTGTTGACCGCGTTCAAATCGAGGTGCAAGCCGGCAGGGGCGGCGATGGGTGCATGAGCTTCCGCCGCGAGAAGTTCGTCCCGAAAGGCGGACCTGACGGTGGCGATGGCGGTGATGGTGGCAGCATCATCATCGAGGCTCGCGAGGGCGTTGACCATCTCTCTGCCCTCGCCCATCGGAAGCTGTGGCGCGCCACGAAGGGAAAGAATGGCAGCGGAGCGAAGAAGACAGGCAGGAAAGCCGAGAACCTGACGATCCTCGTTCCGCCGGGAACCATCGTCATGGATGCGGATGAACATTTCGTGATCCGTGATCTGACGCAGCCCGGCGAGAGCTTCATTGCGGCGCGCGGCGGGAAAGGTGGGCGCGGCAACGCCACTTACAAGTCCGCGACCAACCAGGCACCGAGGCAATTCACCTACGGAACGGCTGGCGAGAAGCGACTGCTCATTCTCGAATTGAAAGTCATCGCGGACGTCGGTCTGATCGGGAAACCAAACGCCGGGAAAAGCACTCTGCTCAGTCGGCTGTCACGTGCCAGACCCGAGATCGCCAACTATCCGTTCACGACCAAGCATCCGAATCTTGGCCAAGTGCAGATCGACTTCGATCGCTCGTTCGTGATGGCCGACATCCCCGGCCTGATCGAAGGAGCTCACGAAGGTGTCGGTCTGGGGCATGAATTCCTGCGGCACGTCGAGCGGGCCGGTGTGCTTGTCCATCTCGTCGAGCCGCTCCCCATGGACGGAACTGTCCCGATCGAGAATTACCTGGGAATCCGCGAAGAGCTATCACAATACGACGTGAATCTCGGTGAGCGGCCTGAGATCATTGCCGTCACCAAGGCCGAGTTGCCCAATGCAGCCAGTATTCGTGACGAACTGGCGAACGTCGTGTCGCAACCGGTACTTCTCATCTCCGCGGTGACCGGTCAGGGGCTGAATGACCTGACCGGCTCAGTTGCCGAGTTGTTGCAACAGCAGGCCGCCTCATGAGTCACCTCATCGCGGTTGGCATCGGTAACACAACCGTCTCGTTCGGCGCGCATGATTTGGACGCGTGTGGGTACGGCCGGTGGCACACTTCTTTCGCGTGTGAGACGACCAACCTGGATCCAGGGTTGCTCGCCGTTAAGCTGCCTCAGACCAAATGCCGCTGGTGCGTCGCCAGCGTGAATCGGCCCGCCGAGCAGCGGCTCGCGGATTGGGTGCGTGCGGCGCGTCCCGAAGATTACTATCGAACTCTTTGCCACACGGACCTCCCACTTGAGGCCAACGTGGAGCAGCCGGAACGCGTCGGGATGGATCGCTTGGTGGCCGCGCTGGCGGCGAACCGACTGCGTGATCCATCCCGGCCGGCGATCATCGTGGACGCAGGAACGGCCATCACGGTTGATCTAGTAGATGCATCTGGCGTCTTTCAAGGTGGAGCAATCCTGCCCGGCTTTCGTTTGGTCGCAAGAGCGTTGGCTTCTGGGACAGACCAGTTGCCTGAAGCCGATTCGCTTTTCGCGAGCCAAGCGCCGACCGTCGTCGGAAAATCGACGGTCGATGCAATTCGAAGCGGACTGTTTTGGGGTGGCGTCGGTGCGATCAACGAACTCGTTCGCCGAACGACAAAAGAGTTATCGACCAACCCACAATTGTTTGTGGCTGGCGGCGACACAGGCTTGCTGGCCGAGCATCTTTCGGGCGACGCCGTTTTCGAGCCCGATCTGGTTCTACATGGGATTCTGCTCGCGGCTGGAGCCGATTGAGATGCCTCGCCCGCTGCCGCCAACGACTGTCACGCAACTCACTCCCGACGGCCGCGGAGCAGTCGCCACCCTGTCGGTATCCGGACCCGAGTCGCTAGAGCTGGTGGGGCAATTCTTCGTGGCAGCATCCGGGAAGTCTTCGCGACAGCAAGGGATGAATGCGATTAGTTTCGGCCGCTGGAGCCAGCCGAACGGCATCACGGAAGACGTCGTCGTTGTTCGACGAAGCGACGACGACATCGAAATCTCTTGCCACGGTGGTCTCGCTGCCGCAAGTGCGATCATTGGCTCACTCGAGAGTTTAGGCGCCAAGCGAATCGACTCGACGCCCTGGATTGCTGCCCGCACGTACGGCCCGCTGGAAGCCGATGCCTGGATTGCCCTTTCACGGGCAAAGACGGAACGCGTCGCGGGAATCTTGTTGGATCAGTTGCGCGGCGCGCTCCGTCGCGCGATCGGGAAAGTACTGTCGCTCGTGCAGGCTGGCGACCTTGACACAGCTCACTCGCATCTTGATCAGTTGATCCGTCACGGTTCGGTCGGCTTGCATTTAACGACCCCCTGGCGAGTCGCGATCGTCGGCGAACCGAATGTCGGCAAGAGCAGCCTGGTCAATCGCCTGGTCGGCTTTGATCGTTCAATCGTCTTTGACCGACCCGGAACGACTCGCGACGTTCTCACGGCTTCGACCGCCTTCGATGGCTGGCCGGTCGATCTGCTGGATACGGCTGGCCTTCGCGATAGCGAGGACGACATCGAACAAGAAGGCGTCCGCCGCGCTCAGAAGGCCCGTGGCTCGGCTGATCTGGCAATTCTCGTGCTCGACGCACAGCTCGGTCCTGCTCAGCTCGCTTCAGAGCATGCTAGGAACATCCCGAACGCCATCATCGTCGCGAATAAGCAAGACCTTGCATCCGGGAACGATTGGCCCGAGCACGTCGTTCGCACTAGCGCGATGACCGGTGAAGGAATCGCGTCACTGATAGTCGCAATCATGGATCGACTTGTTCCTGAACCACCTCGCGCCGATGATCCAGTCCCGTGGACCAAACCGCAACTGACCGTACTACGGCTCGCGTTCAGCGCTGTTGAAGATGTGGATCTCGTCCGCTGCCAGCGTTGCTTGCAAGATTTAGTGGCTTCGGCCAGAGATGTATCGTCTCTGCCGAGCGAGCTAACGTGACAGCTCTGCTTGCACCGACTGTCAAGTTTGGTGACTTGCGGCAATTCGCCTGGACCTGAGTGCAGAATCCGTTAAACTTCGCCGCTGGTCTCAGCAGAATTCTCGCATAGGTGTTCAGGAGGAACCCGTCATGTGCACACTCGCTTCCCCCCGATTCGTGTGGGCAAGTCTATTCACAATCGTCGCTGCCTTGTGCGCCGCGCCATGTTCGTACGCGCAAACAGAATCAGATTCTGATCAGCAGGAGGCCACCGCTGAATCCACCGCTGAATCCATCGCGACCGCGTCGGATATCCGGCCATCCAGCTTCCAAGAGATCACTCCCGGCGAATCGACTCTCGACGACGTCAAAGAGAAGTTGGGCGAGCCGATCTCGGAGGAGTCAATTGATGAGCAGAAAGTCCTGACTTATCAAGTCGGTCCGCTCCCGCGAGTTGAAGTCATCATCGAGTCGGACACCGTCGCGTCGATTGTTATCCATCTCGACAAGCCGCTCGCACCGGAGAACGTTGTCAAACAACTCAGTCTGCAAGAATTCCACTCGATGGTGATTCGTGGCGACGAGGGAGAAGGAATCGGGCAAGTTTATCCTGAACGCGGAGTGCTACTCAGTTTCGCACCAGGCACAGGCGAAGTCGCTCAGATCGTTCTTGAGCCGATATCGGCCGATACGATCTGGTTACGGTTCGACGCTCGTGACGCGGATGATTTCGAAGGGCGACTGATCGACGTTTCGCTGCTGCTCGAACTGCAAGCCGACGTTTTTGAAGCGTATCGTCAGCGAAGTCTGCTGCTTTCGCGAACCGGCAACCATCGGGAAGCTGTTGCGGCGGCCGAAAGTGGCCTCGCTCTTGCCCCGAATGATATCCCGCTACTGCTGACTTCCGCGGAACTGCTGGCGAACGATGGAGAAGTCAATGCGACGATCGCACTGGTGAAAGAAGTCCTGGAGAAATCGCCCACGCCGCTCGAACGCGCGCAAGCGTTACTGTTGCTCGGTGACGTAACAGCGACCGGCGAAAACCGAGATTTCGAACGGGCAATGCAACACCATCTCGCGGCGATCAAGCTCGCGACACCTCTCGCCTCTAGCCAAGAGACTCCCGAGCGGCGAGCGGCAATTCGAACGCTGGTGGATGGCTACCTCGGAGTTGCCGGGAACGTTGCCCGCGGGCCATGGGCTAAAAAATCGGAAGTGACTCCCAAGTGGCTGCGTAGCGCCGAAGAAATGGCGATGAAGGCGATCAACGACGGAGATGCCAGTGATGCGTTCCGGCTTCGCGTCTGGCGGCGCACGCTGGAAACTTATCAAGCACTCGACGCCTATCGCGAAGCCCCTCCCGTCTTTGATGCGACAAAGAGGAAAGGGCGACAGCTAATCAAAGCATCTGACGACATGCACTTCCAGCGGCTTGTTCAAGGTGAGTTGCTCCGAGCGACCTTCGCCGTCGTGCGACTTCAACAAGCCCACGATCACCATACACACGCGTTGAAGAACGCCAACGAAGCGCTCGCGCTCGTTGAGCAGTCGGAAGCATCCGCCGACGGCAGTCTGCTTGACCAGTATTTGCTGGGCAGACTGCATTTCTATGTTGGTGCGATCTATGCAGTCCATCACCAGGACCACTCCGAGGCCGTTCGCTGGTATGAGCGTGCGCTGCCTTACTTGTCGGCCGAGTTGCCGGAATCCGAGCATCACGATCTGGGAATACACGCGGAGCGTTTTGTAAGCATGGGTGTGTCCTATTGGGAAACTGACGTCCAGAACGAAGGCATCAAGCTAACGCAGCGAGGCCTATCGATGCTCCAGACCGCTTCGCGAATCAAACTGATCCATGAGACGAGCCTCGCGATTCCCTACAACAATTTAGCGGCCATGCTTCGGAAGATAGGACGTGCTGACGAAGCTCGGGAATACTCGGCGAGAGCAACTCGCTTGGAGGCTGCGATCGCGAACGAACAACGGTAAACGATTCGCGATGCACTTGCGCATCAAGGCCCCGCTAGTGCGTTGATGCCATGTTAACTACGCTTGACCCTTTGGGGTAAGCGCAGCGGGTTGCAGGCGATAGCGTGGCGACAGACGAAGAACCAAAGGATGATCTCGAGGAGGCCAGAGTCTCGTCCGGCCAAACGGCCGTCGAAGTCCTCCTTATCTTCGTCTTGTTCTTTGTGTTGGCGGGAGGCGTTCCGCCGGACGTCAACGAGGCACACTATCTCGCCAAAGCGAAACACTACTGGAATCCACAATGGTGTCGCGGCGACTTCTTTCTCGAATCTGCCGACGCCCACATCGTCTTCTATTGGACTCTGGGTTGGCTTACGCAGTTTCTATCGTTAAGCGCCACAGCGTGGATCGGGCGCTGCCTCACCTGGCTGTTGTTGGCCTGGGCCTGGCAAAGACTCAGCGTATCGATCCTACCCGCCCGGCTTTCGTCTCTGCTCACCGCCGCGTTATTCGCAATGCTGCTTCGCTCGGGACACATGGCGGGCGAATGGGTGATTGGTGGCGTGGAAGCCAAAGGTTTCGCCTATGTCCTTGTCCTTCTCGGTCTTGAAGCGTTGGTTCGCACTCGTTGGAATGCCGTCTGGGTTTTCTTCGGAGCTGCCGCGGCGTTTCACGTTCTGGTAGGAGGCTGGGCGGTGATCGCAGGCTTGATCGCTTGGTGTATTTCGAGCAAACAGCGTCCCGCGTTCAAGAGCATGTTGCCGTGGCTCGTAGCGGGAGGCCTAACATCCTTGTTTGGCTTGGTGCCGGGCATTGTGTTAGCCATCGGCAGTGATGCCGCAACGGTACGTGATGCCAATGAGGTGTATGCTTGGCGTCTGGGGCATCACCTTTCGTTTAGCCACATCCTAACGCAACCGATCACGATCGACTTCGACTACCTCGGCGTCCCAGCCGTCGCATCGAGCATTTCACACCTGTATTTCCTACGACATGTCGCGCTGTTCCTCGTCGCCGTCGGTTCGTTTTTCTTTGTCAAGCCGAAGCAACCAGCGAGACACCTTTACTGCTTTTGTCTCGGAGCAATCATCATCGCCACTGCTGGAATCGTGATTGACCAAGCGACGTTCAGTCATCCCGATATGGCGGCCAAGCTGCTGCGCTATTACTGGTTTCGCCTTTCGGATGTCATGCTGCCACTCGCCACGGCGTTCCTCATCGCGCAGGCGATCGAACGGCAGCGCATCGAGGGCCCCGGCTTGGCCGCAGCCGCGTTGAGCGCGTCAGTGGTGCTCGTCACACTGAATGTGGCGGATGTCTACCTGCGGCGTGCATACGACCCGACACCGATTGCGATCGTGCGTGCGAAACTGGGCGAAACGAACGATCGCCAGCAGCAGTATCGCGACTGGAGGAACACTTGCGAGTGGATACGCGAGGAGACGCCTCAAGACGCCGTCTTCTTGACGCCTCAGAATCAACAAACCTTTAAGTGGTACGCGGAACGAGCCGAGGTCGTCTGCTGGAAAGATGTGCCGCAAAATGCGAACGCGCTGGTCGAGTGGCGAGACAGATTGGCTGCTGTCTTTCCGAGGCCTGTGCGTTGGTACGGCTTGGCTGCTCATACGCCAGAAAACTTGCTGGAGTTGTCTGGCCGATACAACTTCCGATACGTCGTTATTGATCGGACGCTCAGCCAACGTGGTTTGCCGTTTCGTCGTGTTTATCCAACGCGTTCGCAGTTAGACTCGGTATACGAGGTCTACCGACTGCCAACAGCAGCCCCTCCTTCATTGAAAGACGAGCGTGGTGGCGATGGATAGCTTCTCAGCCAACTTGCCGGATCGTTTGCGTGAACGGCTGAAGCAACCGTTGCCGGACTTGCGAAGCTGCTCCGAGTTTGTTCCTGAGCTGTGCTATGGCCGTCACGAGGCGCCGCCAGCTCACGACGCGAAGCGCGCCGCCGTCTTGCTACTGCTGTATCCCGAGCAAAGTGATTGGCGTTTGCCGCTGACGCTGCGTCCCGAAACGATGCAATCACATGCAGGGCAGGTTAGCTTTCCCGGTGGTGTGATCGAACCAGGCGAAACCGCCGAGCAGGCAGCGATCCGCGAGTGCCGCGAGGAACTCGGCGATACCGGCGAGCGGACGGAGATCCTCGGGCAGCTCTCGCCTGCTTACGTCTTCGGGAGTAACTTCCTAGTAACTCCCTGCGTGGCATGGACTCCAAAACGTCCGGACTTCATTCCCAATCCTGCCGAAGTGGCGAACCTGTTGGAGCCGTCTGTTGTCGATTTGCTTGATGCCCGACACCGCGGGTGCCATATGATGGAACGCCGCAGCGTTACCTTCCAAGTGCCACATATCACGTACGACAACCATCGCATCTGGGGCGCAACGAGCTTGATGTTGGGCCAGTTCTTGATGCTTCTAGCCGACCGCTGATTGCTCCCTCTGACCACTCCGGTGGCGCTGCGTTATATTGAAGCAGTTAACTGCTAATCGCCTGTTCCGAGATCACGATCATGGTACGCGTTGGAATCCTGGGTGCCACCGGCTACACAGCATTGGAGTTGATGAAGCTTCTGCTTCGGCATCCAGACGTCGAGATCGCGACGCTCACAAGCCGTCAAGAAGGCAACCCACATGTCTCGGCAATCCACCCGCAACTGACAGGTCGCCTGGATTTGCAGCTTGAAGACATCGCACCCGAAACTGTCGCCGCGAAGACTGATTGCGTTTTTAGCTGTCTGCCGCATGCAACTTCGGCGGCGATGATCATGAAGATGTTAGGATCCGACGTTCGAGTTATCGACTTTAGCGCGGATTATCGATTGCGAGATGCGAATTCCTATGCCGAGTGGTATGGACACAAACATCCAGATCCGGATCGACTCGGCAACACAGTCTATGGCCTACCCGAACTGTTCAGCGACGATATCCCCGGCGAACAATTGGTCGCTAATCCCGGTTGCTACACCAGCACCTCCATACTGGGGCTGGCCCCACTGCTGGCCGGCAACTACATCGAGCCCGCCGGAATCATCATCGATGCGAAGAGCGGGGTGTCGGGAGCCGGGCGTTCACCGAAGCTGACAACTCTCTATCCGGAGTGCAACGAGAGTCTATCGGCTTATGCCGTCGGGCGACATCGTCACACCCCCGAGATCGAACAGGTCCTGTCTCTTGCCACAAAGCAGGACGTACAGGTGATCTTCACGCCACACCTCGTGCCGATGGACCGTGGCATCCTATGCACGATTTACGCCACTCCTGTCAAGGATGCGAGCGAAGACCAGCTCATGGAAGCGGCTCGTACTTTCTATGAAGACAAACCGTTTGTGCGAGTTGTCGAACATTTGCCGGCCACCAAAGACGTGACTGGGACCAACTTCTGTGACATTTCGATCCGTGTCACTCGTGGTCGCGTCATCATACTGTCGTGCACAGACAACCTGATCAAAGGAGCATCCGGCGTCGCGGTACAGAACTTCAACCTAATGCACGGCTTCGACGAGACGACAGCCCTACTGTAAGCAAACATCGTTTCCCATCTTCGTTTAACGGCATGAAGAGAAACACACGCTTCATGAACCATTCCGTGCCCAAAGGCTTTCGACTCGCCGGCGTTCACTGCGGAGTCAAATCCGACCCGTCGAGGGAAGACCTGACGCTAATCACGACCGACTCAGATGCTGTAGCCGCCGGTGTCTACACGCAGAACGTCGTGCACGCCGCATCGGTGAAGCAGAACCGAGCCAAGACTCCGTTCGACCGGTTCCGCGTCGTTGTGGTTAACTCGGGAAACGCGAACGCTTGCACCGGCGAGCGAGGCGAGCAGGATGCACGCGAGATGACTCGGTTGGCAGCGAAATCCGTGGGTGCGACCGAAGACCAAGCGCTCGCTATGTCGACTGGGATCATCGGCGAATACCTTCCGATGGACAAGCTGACGGCCGGCATCACGGCAGCCAAAGCACAGCTCGGAACGGACTCAACAGCGTTCGACTCAGCCGTTCGCGGCATCACAACAACCGACAAGTTCGTCAAAGTTGCGAGCCGCTCGATTGAGATGGACGGCCAGTCGGTGCAAGTTACCGCGATGGCGAAGGGAGCCGGCATGATCGGCCCCAACATGGCGACGATGCTCTGCGTGGTGATGACAGACGCCGCGTTGGCCCCAACGACTGCTCAGCGCATTCTATCAACGGCCGTTGACGAGAGCTTCAACTGCATGAGTGTTGAAGGGCATATGAGTACAAGCGACACCGTACTCTTGCTGGCGAGTGGCGGTTCGGGTGTACAGCTTGCCGGACCATCCGCCGACCAGCAGCTTCAAGAGGCGCTGACTGCCGTCTGTGTCGAACTCGCTCGCATGATCCCGACGGACGGCGAAGGTGCTTCGCATCTGATCACGATTGACGTGAAGGGCTGCGCCACGCGAGAGGACGCTCATCGGATCGCCAAGACGGTCGCCGACAGTCCGCTGGTCAAGACGGGCGTTGCCGGTGCGGACCCGAACTGGGGCCGGATCGTTTCCGCGGCCGGTTACGCTGGCGTCCAATTCGACGTCAGCCAGCTAACCCTCTCCATCAACGGCACTCTAGTTTACGAGAACAGCATGCCGGTTGCTTTTGACGATGCGGTGGTATCCGCTTCCATTCGCGACAATCATGAAACACGTTTGGAACTGACGCTTGCCGAGGGTGATTCCTCGATTCGGTACTGGACAAGCGACCTAACTATCGATTACGTCCGCTTCAATTCTGAGTACACGACGTAAGATGATATACTCCAGCCGGCTAGATCTTGCGGTTAAACGAAATGCTCGGATTCTCACCGGCCACGGTATAGCTTTCGAGGTTGGCTGTCGGCACTATTCAACCCATAATGGCTCTACTGCTCCACACCTAACCTAGGTCTAGCCATGAAACCCTTCGCCGTCCTAATCGTCTGCATCTGTGCATTGAGTGCTTCATCGAAGTTGTTCGCTGAAGATGAACCGTCCGCGCCGGAGATTCCTCCCGGGCTAAAGATGTACAAGGGCCGCCGTATTGCGCCCACGATGCATTTCGCGCATGCCGGCTGGTTAATTCGTGACGTTCGCGAACGAGAAGAGCGATGCTCGCTGATGTTGGCCAACCTAGGTGCCAAGCCCGGCATGACGGTTTGTGATATGGGGTGTGGCAACGGTTTCTACGCACTTCAGATGGCGAAGATCGTGGGCGAGACGGGAACAGTCCTTGGAGTTGATATCCAACCAGAGATGCTGAAGCTCATGCAGGAGCGAGCCGCGAAGCAGAAGATCAAGAACGTCAAGCCGGTTCAGGGGACACTCGTCGATCCGAAACTTCCCGACGGTAAAGTCGATATCATTCTATGTGCAGATGTCTACCACGAGTTTTCGCACCCCGAGCACATGCTGGCGGCGATGCGAAAATCACTTTCCCCGAAGGGAGTCGTCGTCTTGCTGGAGTTTCGCGAAGAAGACCCCAAGGTTCCGATCCGGCCACTCCACAAGATGAGCAAGGCTCAAGTGAACAAAGAACTCACAGCCAACGGCTTCAAACTCGTGAAGGAATTCGACAAGCTGCCGTGGCAACACATGATGTTCTTTGGCCGTGACGACAGCGAATGAGTTGGCTTGAATAGCTAGATGCAGCCGATTAACCCTGTCCACGTTATCGCAAAAAAACGCGACGGACTTGTGCTGACCCTGGACGAGATCGCGGCTTTTGTGAGTGGCTTCACCAGCGGAACGATCCCCGACTATCAGATGAGTTCGCTGGCGATGGCGATCTATCTGCGTGGGATGAACGCCGAAGAAACCGCCGCGTTGACCGAGCAGATGCTGGCGTCAGGCACGCAGCTCGCGTGGCACCCCGGCTACTCCATCGTCGATAAGCATTCGACGGGCGGTGTTGGCGACAAAGTCTCCTTAGTTCTTGCTCCTCTGTTGGCGTGCTGCGAACTGCGAGTCCCCATGATCTCGGGAAGAGGGCTCGGCCCAACTGGCGGTACGCTCGACAAGCTTGAATCAATTCCAGGGTTCCGTACCGCTCTGACTCTCGCGGAAATCCAGTCCATCACCGAGAGAGTCGGCTGTGTTATCACCGGTGCAAGTGCAGAGATCGCGCCCGCCGATCGGAAGCTCTACGCACTTCGAGACGTAACAGCGACCGTTGCATCGATCCCGTTAATCACAGCCAGTATCATGAGCAAGAAGCTCGCGGAAGGACTCGATGCGCTCGTCCTTGACGTGAAGATCGGTTCCGGCGCATTCATGAAGACGCGTGAGCAAGCGACGGAACTGGCCGAGTCTCTTGTGAGAACCGGCAAACGCACAGGCCTCCATACCACCGCTCTGCTTACGGATATGGATCAACCGTTGGGGCGAATGATCGGCAACGCCATTGAGGTCGATGAGGCAGTTGACGCTCTTTCCGGAAACGGCCCGGAGGACCTGGTCGAGTTGACGTTGCGGTTGGGAGCTGAGTTGTTGTTGGCGGCGGGAAAGGCTTCAGACATTAAGAACGCGGCCTCCAACTTGAGACAACATGTTAACTCTGGCGCGGCGTCGGAAAAGTTGCGAGAGATGGTTGCAGCTCAAGGCGGAGACCTCGACGCGCCCAGAGCGAGGGCTCCGGCGCACATTATTGCCGCGCCGCGGGCCGGTTTTGTCCACACGATTGACGTCAAGGCATTGGGATACGCTGTGATCGATCTCGGGGGAGGCCGTCGGAAGATGAGCGACACGATCGATCATTCGGTCGGCTTAGAAATGCTGGTGCGAGTTGGCGACGCCGTTACATCGGGGCAACCACTCGTGCGCGTCTTCGCACCACTTGAGAAACTGCCAGAGGTCAAGACATCGATCGCCAACTCCATGACGATCCGTGAGAGACAAACGCAACGCCGCCCACTGATTCTCGATCGCATCCGCGGAGACGATTTGCCGTGACCCACGAACAAGAAGACAACTTGATCGATGCAGCACTGGCCGCCCGCAAGGACGCCCACGCGCCGTATTCGAACTTCGAGGTCGGAGCTGCAGTCCTCACGGCGAGCGGTGAGATCTTTGTGGGCTGCAATATCGAGAACGCCTCGTTCGGCCTGACGAACTGTGCCGAACGGACCGCGATCTTCTCGGCTGTCGCTGCAGGCCACCGCAGTTTCCTCGGACTCGCGCTCGCCTCGGCGGGCGCTGTTCCTCCCTGCGGAGCGTGCCGTCAAGTCTTGGCGGAATTCTGCGAAGACCTCCCGATCATGCTGTATGACGCGACGGAGAATAAACCGCTACAACGAAAGACGACGCTGGTAGAACTGCTGCCGGATCGCTTCAGCGCATGAGTGAGTCAGGCCAGAATGCTTTGTGAGCCGTTGGAGCCTGGCAGTGCTTCGTGCCGCTCGCAGTTCGAAGGTTTTGTCGTTGATGAAGCTACTGCGCAGCAAGTGGATTCGTGTCCGGCATCAAGCCTTGTTGGGTCGTCATCCGAAACGAAAACGCCGAAGCAAAAGCTCAGACTCGTTGACACGTCAACTGGCATGCCAGTAAGATTCCTAATACTGCATTTTGATCCGTTTCAGGTGCCAGCATACCCACAGGACTGCATATCCATGCCTCTCAAGACCGTAAAAGAAGCCGCTCCAACGGGTTCGGTGGTTAAACCACAGCGAGCGGCGTTGAAGCAGCAGGCGTATTCTGAGTTGAAGCGACTCATCCTCGCGGGTGAGTTGGCTGGCGGAAGCGTGCAGTCGGTGCGGCAACTGGCGGCTCAACTCCATATGAGCAAGACACCCGTGCATGCGGCGCTTGAGCGACTGGAGGCTGAAGGGCTCGTGACACTGGCACCGCAACAGGGAGTCGTCGTTCGGGAATTGTCGATTCAGGACATTGTTAATCATTACGAGACGCGACAGGCGCTGGAGCCATATGTGATGCGCCGTCTCGCCGGCCGGTTGACGGAACAGCAGATCGAGCAACTGCGACAGAATCTCGTCGAATTGCGTCGAAGCGCGAGCGCAAATGACAATTCAGGTTTGATGGAGGTTGACGCGGAGTTTCATCAACTGCTGTGTGGCTTCGTCCGAAACGACGAGATCACACGCGTGATGCAGCAACTGCGTGACAAAGTCCAGCGCGTGATCCTTCGTGTCACTGAGCAGTTTCCGGAACGAATGGGCAAGACGTACGAAGAACATCGGGCAATCGTTGAATCGCTTGTCAGTGGCGATGCGGACCATGCGGCCCATCTGATGTATGAACACCTCGGACAGGGGCTGCGAAGGTTCTTGCCGAATAGATAATGCTCGGAGGAAATGGACCATGCGCACGAGTGCTAAAACGACGGGTTCTCAATTCGTCTGTTCAGCAGATTCACGTCCAGCAGTGAGACGGGCTGCGCGAGATCGGAGCCCATTCTTCGTTCTTGTTGCTGCCTGCACTTTTTCACTGCTGTCAACTGCTCAGTCGCAGGCAGCTGACTCGCCGCGCGTCACGCGCGACCTGCAGGCGTTGTACACGTTTGAAGCCGGACGCGGCGACATCGTCCAGGATCGGTCAGGCGCTGGTCCACAACTCGATTTGAAGATTGAGAAAGTCTCTGGAGTTCAGTGGCGTGACGGCGCGCTCGTTGTCCGCTCATCGACCAGAATCAGTTCGGCTGGTCCCGCGAAGAAAATCATGGACGCTGTCCAACGATCGAATGCGGTGACGATCGAAGCGTGGATTAAGCCAATCAGCGATCGGCAGAATGGCCCTGCACGGATCGTTTCGCTTTCCGCTGATCCGAACCTGCGGAACTTTACTCTCGGGCAAGACGGCAAGCGATATGAAGTCCGGCTAAGGACAACATCCACCAGCGCGAACGGCATCCCTGCGATTCCCGCTCCGGTTAACACAGCCAGAACGTCACTGACCCATGTCGCCTACGCGCGCGACTCATCAGGAAATGCAGAGGTCTACATTAACGGCAAGCAACGAGGGTCCAATAAGGTCTCCGGAGAACTCTCCAACTGGAGCGACAAGTTTCGACTCTCGTTGGCAAACGAGTTGACTGGCGAGCGGCCCTGGTTGGGCGAGTTGCATTTGATTGCGATTTACAGCCGGGCACTCTCGGCGCAGGAGGTCTCGCAAAACTTCGCGGCTGGCAGCAGGCCGCGTGCGACGCCAGTCGTCGTTGCCAAAGTTAATTCGCCAAATTCGTCGCGAATTAGCGGCGACCTGCAGGCGTTATACACGTTTGAAGCAGGTCAGGGAGATATCGTTCGGGACCGTTCAGGTGCAGGGAAACGACTGGATCTGAAGATCGAAAAGCCGGCTGCAGTTCAGTGGCAGGAGGGGGCTTTGGCTGTCCGCTCCTCGACGAGAATCAGTGCGGCGGAGCCTGCGAAGAAGATTATTGATTCGGTCAAACGATCGAACGCAATCAGCATTGAGGCATGGGTCAAGCCGGCCGACATCAAACAGAACGGTCCAGCGCGGGTCATTACCCTGTCGGCCGATTCGGGCCAGCGAAACTTCACGCTTGGGCAGGAAGGTAATTCTTATGAAGTCCGGCTCAGGACGACATCCACCAGCACGAACGGTATCCCTGCGACTCCCGCTCCAGCGAATACAGCCAGAACGTCGCTGACGCATGTCGTCTACACGCGCGATGCCGCCGGCAACGCGAGCGTCTATGTCAATGGAAAACAACAGGCCTCAAAAAAGGTCGCTGGCGAATTTTCGGGATGGAACGACGGGTTTCGATTTTCGCTGGCGAATGAACTGACAGGCGATCGACCGTGGCTGGGGGAATTGCACCTCGTGGCCATCTACAGCCGCTCGCTATCCAATAAGGAAGTTCAACAGAATTTCACAGCCGGCAGCACAGGCTCTTCCCTTGCGTCCTCAATTGATAAAGGCCAGCAGTTGTTCGAGGGGCAGATTGCGGGACTGCTGGCCAACCAGTGTCTCGAGTGCCATGACGCGGCGATTCGGAAGGGCGGCTTGGACCTGTCCGCTCGGAAGGCGGCGTTGGTCGGCGGCGAGAACGGCGCGGCGATCATTCCGGGCAAAGCGGCTGACAGTCTCCTCTGGCAGTACGTCGAATCGAATGAGATGCCCTCGAAGCGGCCGCCGCTGTCGGACTCGCAGAAGAAGCTGCTCCGCGAGTGGATCGATTCCGGAGCCAAATGGTCTCTCGAAATGATCGACCCGGTGGTCTACCTGTACAATGATCACACCACGGAAAACTGGATTCGCCGACTGACCGCCTCGGAATACATCGAGACTGTCCGCAGTGCTGTTGGCGTTGATGTCTCGAAGGAAGCTCGCGAGATTCTTCCGCCAGATCTTCGTGCCGATGGATTCAGCAATACGGCCTATAACCTGGGCGTCGATCTCAAGCACGTTGAATCGTATGCCCGGCTGGCGAGGAACGTCGTCGAGCGCATGGATGTGCTGAAGTTTGCCGCCAGGTTTTCCAAAGGGCGCAGTCTCAATACCGACGCCACGACACGGGACCTTGTCGCGGCGATCGGAAAATGGCTCCTGCGTGGCCCGCTCGATGATCGGGAGATCACGAACTACAGCGGCATCGCGACCACCGTCGCCAGCGTCGGCGGCGACTTTGAAGAAGGCATGCGTTATCTTGTTGAGGCGATGTTACAGTCGCCGCGCTTCATCTATCGCATGGAAGACCAGCGCGGCAGCGGGACCGTGTCGATGACCGGCATCGAACTCGCATCGCGCCTGAGCTACATCATCTGGGGAGCCCCGCCAGACAAAGAACTCCTGCGGGCTGCGGACGCGGGCGAACTCGGCGACCGCGACAAGGTCGAAGCGCAGGTGCGGCGAATGTTCCAAGATCCGCGCGCCATCCAGCAGTCGCAGCAGTTCATCTCGGAATGGCTGAACCTGAACCGCCTGAGCAACATGCGACCGAATCGCGAGAGGTTTCCCAAGTGGGACAGTGAACTGGCTCGCGACATGCAGAATGAGACGCTGAAATTCTTCAAGCACGTCGTGTGGGATGAGCAGCGTCCACTTTCAGAATTGTTGAACGCCCAGTTCACTTATGCGACACCTCGTCTGGCAAAGCACTATGGCCTGAAGCCTGGTGGCGACGGGATCGCACGTTATGACCTTGCCAAGGTCAAGGGCCGAGGAGGTCTGCTGACACACGGCAGCGTGCTGACCATTGGCGGTGACGACGCATCGATGGTGACTCGTGGTTTGTTCGTGATGCACGAACTGCTTCGCGGTGTGGTGAAGGACCCGCCGCCTGGCATCGACTCGACCCCGCCGCCGACGAAGTCCGGTCTGACACAGCGCCGTATCGCTGAAGCGCGAATTGCCAATGTCAAGTGCGGCGGCTGCCACGCCAAGTTTGAACCGCTCGCGTTTGGACTGGAAAAGTTCGACGGAATCGGTGTCTTTCAGGACAGGGACGAGCACGGAAACGAACTGCGCGAGGACGGGGAAATCCTGTTTCCCGGCACGGTGAAGCCTGTGGTTTATAAATCATCCGCCGAGTTGATGGACCTGATGGCTAAGAACGATCGAGTCCGCCAGAGCATTACGTGGAAGTTGGCCCAGTTCGCGGTTGGCCGACCCTTGGGGGCAGCGGATGCGCCGATCCTCACGCAGATTCACAAAACAGCTCAGGAAAGTGGTGGGACGTGGGTCAGTACGATGACCGCCATTGTCATGAGCGATCTCGTACAGACAACCCGAATCAAGGAACAAGAATGAACACACATCAAATCAGTCGTCGCACGCTGTTGAAGAGTGTGACCGGCGCCACGATCGGTCTGCCTCTGCTGGAAGAAATGCTCGCCCGACCCGTGCATGCGGCACCGGCGAAGTCTGTTCCAGTTCGAGCATTCAACCTGTTCTTCGGCCTGGGAATCCCGGCACCTCTCCAGACGGAGGGCTTCGACGGAGTTCTCGAACCGCTCAAGCCGCTTCGTCAGAAGCTGCTCATCATGCGGAACGTGAATCAGTTGCGTTGTGACAAGCAAGGGATAAACGCGCACTACGACGGAGCGGCCGGCGCGTTTACCGCCGAGCCACCGGAGGGTGAAGCGAGGTCGGGAGGTCCATCGATCGACCAAGTAATTCGGCAGGCTCACTATCCCAAGGGGTTACCCACAGGAATGGTGCCGACACTTATCGCGGGCACGTTCTTCCGGCGCAGCCGCATTTGCCGATACGTCCACAGTTACGGTATGGACGGTACCGTCGCCGGTACAATGCAGGAGCGGCCTCGCCATCTGTTCGATCGCGTCTTCGGAATGGTGGCTCTGGCAAGCAGTGGTGGTGATGCGCGCACGCAGCGACTCAGGCGCAGCGTGCTCGATTCCGTCGTCGAGGACTACCAGTTCTATACCGGTGCCAACTCTCCGCTCGGTGCCGAATCAAAGTCTCGCATTGCCAAGCACCTCGAACGAGTTCGCGAGTTTGAACTGCGAGCCTTCGCCATGAAGGACAGCAAACGCAACGGTCCGGCTCTGCCGCCGCGGTCGCGAATACCGCATGACGGTCCGGCGGACCCCGGTGGTCAGGGAATCGATATCACTTTTGACGAACTGACAACCGAATGGCGTTTGCTGGTGGACCTCTACGCTCTGGCCATTCAGTTGGACCGTGTTCGCTTTGGCGCGCTGACATTCCTCGCGGCCGGTGAAAGGATTCGACTGACCGGTGACTACGAATACGAGGGGCGAAAAGTCTGGCAGTTTGACGACAGTGGTCAGCAAAAAGCAAGTGGTGACCAGGGATGCAGCCATGAATGGTGGCACAAGTTTAACGAGAAGAAGAAGAATGAAGCCCTGCGCGCTCACGCACACATGAAGATGCGCGAGTTGGCTTACTTTCTACAGAAGCTCGACGGCCCAGAATCGAAAGATGCCAACGGGAAGACCATCCTTGAGAACTCTTTGATCACCATCTCGACGGAATCCGGCGACGGTCGTCACAACGACGTCAAGCGGGAACTGTCCGGAGTGTTCCACGCGATTGCAGGTGCCGGTGGCCGCTTCAAGACGGACCAGATCATGGACGTCCAGGCGGAAGGACTGGATGTCTACAACACGATGCTCACGGCGATGGATGCAAAACGCCGCCTCGGTCCGGAGAAAGAACCCCTAAATGCTGTGGACAAGATTCGAGCCTGATCCTTGCCTGCCGCCGGCGCTGCTTGTCTTCCAACTGACGGCAACAACGTTGCCACAGTCACTCCGGAGGGCATCGATTGGTAGTGGTACACCTTGCCCTAAGAAAGTTTCCGTGCCTGTGAACTGGGCAGGGTGCTGAGGATCGAAGCACGTCCTCAGCGGAAGGTTTGTGCCACCGAGAGTGGCCAGCGAACTGATCCGATCGCGAGATAGTAATCGCGGTAGTCCGGCGGCTCCTCCTTCAAGGTAACTTGCCCGTCCTTACCTACCGTGAAGATTCGTGAGGTCCAGCCATTTCTAACAATTATCAGTGGGACTGGGGCAAACTCACCCGACTCACAGGACCGCCCCGTCATCTCCCAACACGCCAAGTACGCACACACAACAGTCACCACGATGGCCAACGTCCTGACCGAAAACCTTGGTCGCCACCGTTTCGCCTTGTCGTGCTGGGTCATGGGGTCACGTCGTAGATGACATCGTCGGGTCCACTCTCTGGATTCAGTAGCTCCTGCAGTTCATCACGGGGAATCTCGCGGATTGGCCCATAGTAAGAGTTACTCACTTCTTGAAGTTCTCTTATTCGACGATCCCGGCCTCTCTCCAACGCAGCCGCCCTCAAGGCAAATGGCAGCCAGGTGACAGTGGCGATCACGAGCAATGTCCCCAGCAGTCCCCCGCGTCTTACTGTCAGTCGTACACTATCGCGACGTAAATGGACACAAGAGTCCAACTGTCGTGATATGATGAGGAGATGGCAGGCAACTCAAGAAACAAGCCGAAACGCCGGACAGTCCGTTTTAGTCTGCGGACTCTGCTACTCGTCATGGTGTTTGTTTGCGGCGGGTTGGGTTGGAAAGTCGAACGGACGAGGATACAGCGCGAGGCGGTGGCTTGGGTGCTGCAAAAGAGCGGGACCGTACGTTACCAGCATGAAACCACCTACGAAGATGGTGTCTGGGGCAGGAAAGTCAGTCCTCCGCTACCGGGACCGAAATGGTTGAGGGAGCGGCTGGGGATTGATTTCTTCGACCGAATTGTATGGATCGATCTCTCGGGAGAAGACGTCAGCGATCTCAAACAGATCGCGGGATTGACGGGCGTGACGCTGATGGACCTCAGCCATACTGTGGTATTGGATCTCGGCCCGATTTCCCGAATGACCCAAATGCGACACCTCGATCTCCGTTTCACACCGGTGTCGGACCTCTCGCCGCTGGGCGGGATGACCCGGATGGAAAGGTTGGATCTCCACGCCACGCGAGTGTCGGACATTTCACCTCTAGCTAAGATGACTCATATGCGGGATCTCGAACTAAATGGCGGCATTTCGGTGTCGGACCTTGCTCCGCTGGCGCAAATGACACGGATGCGCGAGTTGGATCTGTACGGCTCCCCAGTGTCCGACCTTTGGCCGTTAAAAGAAATGTCGGCTCTGGAGGTGCTTTGGCTGACGCGCACGAACGTGGCCGACCTCACGCCGCTGGCCGGGTTGTCCAACCTCGAAAAACTGTCTCTCAAGGGCACGCAGATCAAGGAATTGTCGCCGCTTAGCGAGTTGCGGTCGCTCAAACACTTGGGCCTCGGTGACACGAAAGTGCGCGATTTGACGCCCCTTTCTGACTTGACCGACCTCAGACTCCTGCGGCTCGAAGCAATGACCATAAACGACGCTGAATTCGAAGAAATCAAGGCAGCATTGCCAAGGTGCACCGTCCGTCGTTGAAACGACTGCCACCCTCCAAAGAGTCGCAACAAAAGACCGTTTTCCGTTTGTCAGACCTGCTCACAAAACTCCATTGGCCCGAGTGGGCCAAACACCAACTCTCGGCACAACGTCTGCTCCGCTCGCACTCCCCCTGTGGTGGTCGGGCTTTGGTGGAGCATGCCTGGCCCGGATCCACTTGTAACGAATCACCGGGTGCGCACATCATAGTGGCGGTGGGGCACGTGGACTGCGAATGAGGAGCCAAGATGAAAGTACTGATCGCGGACAAGTTTCCCGAACGCTACATCGAACAAATCCGCGGCTTGGGTAGCCAGGTTTCTTACGAGCCGAGGTTCGAAGCGGCGGAGATTGTGGAGAATATTGCCGACAAGGACGTCGTGGTGGTCCGCTCGACGAAGGTCACGGCGGAGGCCATTGAAGCCACGCAGAACCTCTCGCTGATCATCCGTGCCGGTGCCGGTACGAACAACATCGACAAGCAGGCCGCCAGTTGCAGAGGCGTGTATGTTGCTAATTGTCCCGGCATGAACTCCATCGCCGTGGCCGAGCTGGCGATGGGGCTGATCTGCGCTTTGGATCGTCGGATCGTAGAGAACACCATCGATCTCCGCAACGGAATCTGGAACAAGGCAGAATACTCTCAGGCTGACGGCCTGTACGGAAAAGTGTTGGGCGTCGTTGGGGTCGGGAAAATCGGGGAGGAGTTGATCAAGCGGGCCCGGGTCTTCGGGTTTCAGCTCAAGGCCTACAGCCGCTCGCTGACCCCAGACAAAGCCAAAGCGATTGGGGTTGCATGCGTTCCCTCTGTCGCCGAGCTTGTGCCGCAATGCGATATCATCTCGGTACACTTGGCCGCCGCTCCCGAAACGGAAGGAATCATCTCCAAAGAGATCATCGATTCCATGAAGCCGGGTGCCTACTTCATCAATACGGCACGGGCGGAACTCGTCGATGAGGCGGCCCTGCTCGAAGCGGTGCAGGCGGGTCGGATTCGGGTTGGCACGGATCTTTACCGTGATGAACCAGAAGGTAAGACCGCCGCCTTTGAGAGTGAACTCAGCAAAGCCGCAACTGTCTACGGGACGCATCACATAGGCGCTTCGACGACCCAGGCCCAAAACGCCGTGGCAGCCGAAACGGTTCGCATTCTTAAGTTGTTCCTCAAGACGGGCCGCGTCGAAAACTGGGTCAATCGCCTTGTCAAGACGCCCGCCAACTGGCAACTCGTCGTTCGCCACCACGACAAGCCCGGCGTGCTCGCTGCGGTACTAAGTTGTCTCAAGGAGGATAATGTCAACGCCGAGGAAATCGAAAACGTCATTTTCGAAGGCGCTCAAGCAGCCTGCTGTACGATTCAGGTCGATACCAAACCCAGTTCGGAAACACTGGAGAAGATCAGCGCCCTCGAAGGACAGGTGATTCACTCGGAACTGATGGGCATCGGCTAAGTCAGGCGTCGTTAAGCGCTCGCCCTGTGGCCTTCAAAGACCGGCTGGTTGGGTATTGCGATGGAGCCCAACACTTGGAGCGAGAAACCGGGGTTGATGGCGACGAGGCTCGCTGAATCGACGACTTCAAGATTAGAGACATGGCTGAACGAGGCGATTCGCTGGAAACTGTCGACTTGTGAACGGAACGCCATTTCAAAACCTGCTTCACTCGCGATCACTCCGCCGACGAACCTTGTTCGCGGCAGGAAGGCAGGAGACGAATGGGTCTCGCCCGACGGCACGGTTTTCTGCTGGTGTCCGGAAAGCCGCACCGAACCGGGTTTCTGGATTGGCAAATACGAAGTGCCGCAAAGCAAGCATCTGGTCAGGCGCGATCGTGGAGCAAAAGGCACGCATCGGAATGATCCCACAAACTTTCTGAAGCAGGGCGATCTCGGCGAGCAGTTGAAAACCCTGACCGACAGCGAGCGCAAAGCAGGTCGCCTGCCGCGAGGTTGGGAGTACGCCCTGCCATCCGCAGAGCAATGGGAATACGCCGCCCGCGCCGGTTCGGAAGGAGACCGTTATTTCGCCCGCGCCGCCGATCTCCCCACGCACGCCAATTTCGCAGACCGAACACTCTTTGAAGCTGGCGACGACCTTTACGAATATGCTGATCCCGATTTGAACGATGGCTACGCCGAACTCGCACCGATCGGCAGCTTTGCTCCCAATCCCTGGGGCCTGCACGATGTCTTCGGCAACGTCTGGGAACAGACGAGCAACGGAGAATTGCGTGGAGGCTCGTGGGTGAGCCCCCCGGAGTACCTGAAGGTAACAGTCAAGAAAACCACGCAACCGAAGTCGAGACCCTATCCTGCAGATTTTGTCGGCTATCGTGTTGTCATCCAGGAAGTCAAATAGATGGAGAAACAATTGATGCTTCGATTATCGATAATTGCAACACTCGTTTTTGCATCCACCAGTTCTGCAACAGCCGCGGACTACCCGCTAAAACCCGTGCCTTTCAACAAGGTGACGATCACAAGCGACTTCTGGCGGCCTCGGCTTGAGACGCAGCGGAAGACGCTGGTTCCGTTTGCGTTTGAAAAAACTCAACCTGGCGTCGAACATCTGAAGGCCGCCCGTGATTTTCTGGCGGGGAAAAAGGTCGAAGATCATCGGGCGCATCGCTTTATTGACTCTGATCTTTACAAGGTGATGGAAGGGGCCGCGTACCTGCTGCAACTGAGGCATGATCCAGAACTCGAGAAGACGCTCGATGATCTGGCCGACGTGATCGCGGGCGCTCAGCACGAAAACGGTTATCTGTATCCGTCGCACACGACCGGCGCTGGATCTTCAAAGAACATGATGGGCGACAAGCCGTACACGTTCATCGTCCATAGTCATGAGCTCTACAACGTCGGCCATCTGTATGAGGCGGCGATTGCATACTACCGAGCGACAGGCAAGAAGAAACTGCTTGAAGTCGCCGAGAAGAGTGCCCAGCACATCAACAAAGTCATCTTCGACGGCGATGCGAGTTATAACGACGGCAAGCCCGTCCGGCAGGCGCCTGGCCACCAGGAAATGGAACTCGCCCTGGTCAAGCTGTATCGCGTCACCGGCAAACAACTTTACCTGGACATGGCGCGTAAGCTTCTTGAGATTCGCGGCGTGACTTACGTGCCGGACGGTGAAGGCGTCATGTCTCCGACGTATGCCCAGCAACACGCTCCGGTGACCGAGCAAAAGGAAGCTGTCGGTCACGCGGTGCGGGCGACGTATCTCTACTCGGCTATGGCCGACGTCGGCACACTGACCGGAGAGCCGGCCTATGGCAAAGCCCTCGATCGCATCTGGGGAAACATCACCAACACGCGCATGCACATCACAGGCGGTCTCGGAGCGGTTCATGGCATTGAAGGCTTCGGCCCACAGTATGAGCTTCCCAATGCAGATGCGTTCAACGAAACCTGCGCCGCTGTCGGCAACGTGCTGTTCAATTATCGCATGTTCCTGCTGCACAAAGACGCGAAGTATTTGGACGTTGCCGAAGTCGCGTTGTTGAACAACGTACTTGCGGCCGTGAACCTGGAAGGCAATCGATTCTTCTACGTGAACCCGCTCGATGCCGACGGAAAGTATCCGTTCAATCATGGTACGGCTGGCCGCGCTCCGTGGTTTGGTACGGCATGTTGCCCCTCGAATATGGCTCGACTGTTGCCGCAGGTTCCCGGCATGACCTACGCCCACGACGACAACGATCTCTACATCACGTTCTTCGCCGAAAGTCAGACCGAAATCGAATTGAACGGCACGCGGGTCGAAGTCGAGCAGAAGACGGCGTACCCGAACGACGGCGAAATCAGCGTGGCTATCAATCCAGAGAAGCCCACGAAGTTTCGCCTGCAACTTCGCGTTCCGACGTGGGCACGCAAACAGTTTGTGCCAGGTGCACTCTATCGCTATGTGGATACGACGCCAAAGACTGTTAGCCTGACTGTCAACGGCCAGGATGCCTCGTTGCAACTTGACAAAGGATTTGTCTCGATTGAACGCGAATGGAAGCCGGGCGACCGAGTTGTCCTGACTCTGCCGATGCCTGTCCGAGTCACGGAGTGTCATCCCGCCGTCAAAGCGAACAACAAACGAGTCGCCTTCACGCGCGGACCGTTCGTGCTGTGTGCCGAAGGTGTGGACAACGGCGGCGCGACACAGCGGTTCTTCTTCAACAAAGTCCCCGACACTTCAAACGCCAACATCAAGACAACGCGCATCAAGTCCGGCTCGTTCATACAAGCTGATGTTTCCGTTCAGGCGGTCACGAAGAATGGCGATACCGAATCCTCGAAACTCGCGCTGACGCCGTACTACGCGTGGAATAATCGTGGCACGGGCTCGATGACGGTATGGTTCCCAACACGCTCGGACATGGCGGTCTACGATCCGATCGCTCTACCAAAGGAAAGTGTCTTCAAGGAAATCAAAGCGTCGCACACGGCGGACGAAGACACCGTCACCGCCATCGGCGACGGCCGTGTGGGTAAGTGGTCGAGCGGCAACAAGGTCACTCGCTGGACCAGCCGAGGACAGCCGGCAAAAGCCCAGTGGCTCATAGGCCGCTTCCGTGAAACAAATAGCATTCGCAACGTCGGCGTGTTCTGGATGAACCGCTGGCAGGGAGATGTCAGGCTACCGAAGGAGTGGTCTCTCGAAGTCGAGCAGAACGGCAAGTGGAAGCCATTCGAACTTTACACCACCGACAAATACGACATGCGGGCCAATCAATTCAACGTCGTCCATCCGGCGGCTCCGACAGAATGCGACGCCATTCGAATCAAGATGACCGCGAGGGAGGACACCGCAATAGGCATCATCGAAGTGCAGGTCGCTTTCGAAAAATGACATCGTTACTGGCGCATTTCTGTAGTGGGATTCGCCAGAATTCCGTCGTCAGGGATTTCTGGCGAAATCCACTACGCTAGTTATTCCTTATTCACTGCTTGTTCACAGAGGAGCGAGTCGTATCACAATGCAGCAATATACTTTAACCATCCTCTTACTTGTCGCGATCTCTCTGGGCCTCGAGTCGGCCTCGGCGGAAGAGTCGAAGGGCGAGAAACCGAACATCGTCGTCATTTTCATTGATGACATGGGATTCGCGGACCCCAGTTGCTTCGGCAATCCGCTCACCAAGACGCCTCATATCGACAAGCTCGCTGCCGAAGGCATCAAGCTGTCCAACTTCTATGTCAACTCACCGATCTGTTCCGCCTCGCGAGTCGCCCTTACCACCGGCCAATATCAAGGACGCTGGAAGATCCATTCGTTCCTGAACACGCGGGCTGGCAATGCGAATCGCGGCATGGCTGATTACCTCGACCCGTCCGCACCGACGACTGCAAAGAAGCTGAAAGCAGCCGGTTACGCAACCGCACATTTCGGCAAGTGGCATATGGGAGGCGGTCGCGATGTCGACGATGCTCCTCTGCCCCAGGCGTACGGATTCGACGAATCGCTGGTTTCGTTTGAGGGGCTGGGCGATCGAATTATTTCGAATCCGAAGGGAGTTGAAAGAGCACGGGCTCTTGGCCACGGCAAAGTCATCCCCTGCAAGCGTTGGGAACGAATGCAGATTCAGACCGATCGCACGATCGACTTCATTCGACGGCATCGCGAAAAGCCGTTTTACGTGCGGCTGTTTCCCAACGACGTTCACGATGCGCACGTGCCTCGTCCCGGCAGCGCCGACAAATTCAAATCCGTTTCCGACGATCCTTTTGTTCGCGATTTCTTCGCGGTCCTCGAAGAAATGGACAGACAGATCGGGCGAGTGATATCGACGATTGATGAACTGAATCTTGAAAAGAAGACGTTGATCCTCTTTACAAGTGACAACGGACCAACCGACTGGCCAAAGAAGTACAAGACGGGGCCTCCGGCTGGATTCACAGGTCCGTATCGCGGGCGAAAATGGTCACTGTTCGAAGGCGGCATCCGCATGCCCTTCATCGCACGCTGGACGGGTACGATTCCGGCCGGAATCGAAGACACCACCAGCGTGATGAGCGCGATTGATGTCTCACCGACCGTCTGTCGATTTGCCGGCGTTCCGGTCGAGAAGAATCTGGACGGCCTTGACCGCGGCGATGTTCTTCTTGGCAAGGCTTCCCGTCGCGCGAAACCCGTTTTCTGGCAATACGGTCATCCTCACGCGATTCTCAAGGGCGGCAAGCCGGAACATCAGAGCCCCACATTCGCGATGCGCGACGGCCGCCGAAAATTCCTGGTCAATCCAGATGGCAGCGAAGCTCAACTTTACGACCTTGAAGCCGATGAAGGTGAGTCCGCCAATCTTCTTTCGAAACAACCAGAACGCGCCGCTGCGATGGCCGGTCACATCTCGGCCTGGGCCGACAACCTCGGGTTTGCGTTCGACACTGAAGCTCCACTTGCCGCGCCCGTGCCGACGATCGCGATTCTTGCCAGCAACCAACTCCTTCGTTTTGTGAATCATGGCGTCAAGGGCGACACCGGATCGCTTCAGTTGGATGGGAAATCGTGGCTCGACCTGCCAGCGTTTCGTGCGCCGAAAGTCGCTGGCGGTCGCTCGCTGCAAATCAAAGGCACCATTCGCTCCGATTCGTCTTCCGGAGTCATCCTCGCTCACGGCGGCGGTCAAGCTGGCTATAGCGTTTACCTCGACAAAGGCCATTTGTGTTTCGCCGCGTGCGTGAACAAGAAACGAACGGTGGTCCGCTCCCCCGACGTGATCACCGGCTCAGCCGGTTTCGAGGCAAAATGGAATGCCAACGGGGAAGTATTTTTCAAAGTGAATGGCAAGCTCGCTGGAAAGGCGAATGCAGGCATTATCCAAAAAGAACCTGGCGACTCCATTCAGATTGGCGCGGACAGAGTCCAACCAGTCGGCGATTACAAAACCCCGAACCAATTCTCTGGAGTCATTGAAAACCTCATGTTCAAATACCCGAACGGAACCTAAACGGTTGTCATGATTCCCGAAAGTACGTCAGCCCCTCCCTTAATCATCACCTGAGAGTTTTGATTCATGAATTACCTCGCTTCAATCGTAGTTGCCACCAGCATCGTTGTTGGCGCGACCCTTGCCGCAGATGCAGATGACCGATTGGTTCTCGTCGGTGCATCTTATGGGAAAAACGTTCTCGCCATCTGTGAATCCGACGGCACCGTGATTTGGAAACACGACACGGCTGGTCCACAGAAAGGGCACGCGGGGCACCACGATGTTCACCTGTTGCCCAATGGGAATATTCTATTTCATGACTCCTGGACAAAAACGCAGGAGATCACCCTTGGGAAAGAAGTCGTGTGGGAATACGACAGCGCTACGATGAACGGCAATGAAGGAAAGAAAGTTGATGTCCACGCGTTCGACCGACTCAGCAACGGCGAAACAGTCATTGTGGAAAGCAGCGTCGGCCGAATCATCCACGTCGACAAGGGTGGAAAGCTCGTCAAGCAAGTGCCGCTTGGGGAAGGCGGCCGCGAGAAGACCCGATTGATGCGTATTCTCGACAATGGTCACTAC
>PBSM01000270.1 GCA_002726245.1 Planctomycetaceae bacterium
ACATTGAAGTTTTACGCTTTCTACGACTTCGTCCCCTCCGAGCTTGCTCGGTGGAACGCATGATTTTGCACTAAGCGACCTTCCCAAGGACACACCCTTTCCTTTCCCTGACCGCCGCTTCGCGGCGGTGGTCAGGGAAAGGAAAGCAGGAGGGTGGCGTCGTACGCCACATATAGTGCAAAATCACCCGTTCCACCGAGCAAGCTCGGAGGGGACGAAAGCGTTCGATTTCAAAGTTTATACAAATTCACCCGAATTCCATTTGGTGCTAGGGACTGCCCGGCTAAAGCCGGAACTCCAACGGTTCGTGCAAGGAAATGGCGAGGTTAGCGAATAGCTGTTGGTATTCGTGTGGAACAACAACGACCGGATTACGTCATGCAAAACCCTTTACGCAGTATTCCATCTGTTAACGAGTTGTTGGAGAGCCCGCAACTCACCTCATTAGTCGATCGTGTTAGCCACAACGTCGTTGTGACAGGTGTGAGGATCTTTTTGGAGAATCTGCGTGAGGAAGTGCAGACGACAGCAACCGAGCTGAACATTCCCACGCCAACTGAGTTGGCTCAGCGGATTGCCGAGTGGATCGAAACGTCCGACGAACCTTCGCTACGACCCGTCATTAACGCAACCGGAATCTTGCTGCATACGGGGCTGGGGCGTGCGCCGCTGGCGAAGGAAGCAGTTCAGGCTCTTTCAGATGCCGCTGGATATGCCAGTGTCGAAGTCGATCTCGCCTCGGGGGAACGCTCCCAACGAGTTGTCGCCGTCGAGAAACTCTTGAAGGAACTGACTGGTGCGGAAGCCGCTGCAGTCGTCAACAACAATGCCGCGGCAACCGTGCTCACACTTGCCGCGCTCGCCCATGATCGCGAAGTGATCGTCTCGCGCGGGGAACTGATCGAAATCGGCGGCAGCTTTCGCCTGCCGGATGTGATGTCTATCAGCGGAGCGCGGCTGCGAGAAGTCGGAACAACCAACAAGACACGGGGCGCTGATTATCGAGACGCGATTTCTATGGACACCGCGGCATTGATGCGCGTGCACACGAGCAACTTTCGCGTTGTTGGTTTCACCGAAGCACCAACTTTGGACGAGTTGGTCACCCTGGGCCGCAAGCGGAATGTCCCGGTGATCGATGACATCGGCTCGGGAGCACTGATTGACTTCAGCAAGTACGGCGTGAGTGGGGAGCCCGTGGCGTCGGAAAGTGTGAAGGCGGGAGCGGACATCGTGCTCTTCAGCGGCGACAAGCTCGTTGGCGGTCCACAGTGCGGGATCATTATCGGCCGACAGAACCTCATCAAGCAGATTGCTCAACATCCACTCATGCGGGCGTTGCGAGTCGATAAGATGACACTTGCCGCTCTCGCCGCAACATTGCGGCTCTACCGCGACACTGCAACCGCGGAAGAAGCACTGCCATTGTTAGCGCGCCTGAGCGCGCCGCTCGACAACTTGAAGAATCGAGCCGAGCGACTCGCACCGCAATTGGGTGCCACCAGCGCCGTGGCATCGGCAGAAGTCGCTGAAGACAAGACGTATCTCGGTGGTGGCTCCGTGCCGACTCAGTACATCCCCACCTGGTGCGTGGCTCTGATGCCGGACAAACTGAGTGTTGATGAATTCAGCAAGGCACTTCGAGTTGGCTCGCCGTCGGTGTTCGGTCGTGTGCAGCAGGATCGGCTGGTGCTCGATCTCCGCTCGGTGATGCCGGACCAAGATGCGTTGATCGTCGAAGCCGTGCAACGAATAGGCGGGCGCAATCAGCCAGAGAATCCGGTACAATCCAACTAGCCTGAATCGGTGTGGCGAATGATTCGTGGAAAAAAAGTCCCGTCTCACTCGGTAGTGGGATTCTAATCCAACTCTCAGGCGACGAGAATGAATACTTGCAATGTCTGCCGACCGGTGGAAGTCTGGTCAGTCTCGGAGTAATTGCGTGTCCTTTCGACGAACGCCAAGTTTCGTGATTGTGTCCGGTCTGCTACTCAACATCGCGGCCTCGTGCACGCTCGGACAGGATGCAGACGTTCTAGTCGATCAGCACGCGTGGGCACGCTTCGGAGTCGGTTCGTGGAAGTTGGTTCGCGCCTTTGCGGAGACGTTGGACGAAAGCGGCAAGGTTGAGAGCGTTAGCATCACCGAGACAAAAACAACACTCGCCAGCGCCGACGCAAACGGATACACCCTTAAAGTGGAGGTGGCAATCGAAGTTGCTGGCAAGCGATTTCAGGCGGATCCCAAAGTACTCACTTACGGATACAACGGCGAAGTCAACGGCCAGACCGTCACAACCAGAGACATCGGCGAAGTAAAGCTCAATGTCGCCGGCATCGAGCACCCGACCTTGAAACGTCAGGTTCTGATCGAAGCGGCGGATCTGCGAAGCGTCAGCACGACTTACTATTCCGCCAGCGTTTCGCCGCACACGTTGAAACGAACGACGGAAGCGACCGATACCAAGACGAATGAAAGAACGTATTGGGCCGACGTCCAAGTGTTCGCGATCGATATGCCACGCCGAGTCCTGACCGAGACTAAGCCAACATCTCACGTTCGCAAGGTCGAGACCTATTCCAACGGCGTCCGCAAAGTGACGGTCGAAGTACTTTGCGACTCGGTTCCCGGCGCCGTCGTCGCTCACACGATGAAGCAGGTCCACGAATCCGGATCGACCGTCACGCGGAGTACACTCGATCTCATCGACTACCAAGTCATCGCCAAGCCCGCGACACCCGCGAAGGCAGCGTCTTCCCCCGCTCGCCGCGGCCTGTTCCGACGTCGCCGCAAGTCTGGCTAGTTTGCATCAAGAAGGACTGGCGGGCAGCACGCTCTGTCGGAGAAAGGCACGCACGGGCAGCGTTATGCTGAAGCACCTACGGGAATCCGACTTCCGCTCACTCCATCCGCTTGCCCTGTAGCTTGAAGAAACCTTGGCGGAGGATCACCTTGGCAACCTTGCCGTCGTCGTCTTTGGCGAATTCCAGTTCGGCTTTGATGACCTTGTAGAAGAACTCGGTCTTGGACTTGGGGAAGACATCGAGGGCGGGTTGCGCGCCTAGCTTGGCGGTCAGGTGATTGCCTTTGCGTGTGACAACGAGTTTGCCGAGCGCACGGAAGTCGTAGCTACCAACATAACTATCGAGTACTTCTTCATCGACCTTGATGACCTTCTCCTCTTTCAGCTTCTGTGCTTTGAACGTGCGACCGCCTTGCGTGTGTTGCACGGCTGTCACGTTATCGTCAACGTCGCGCAAGAACTCGACTTCTGCTTCGACGACCTTCCAGAAGAAGCTGGAAGGACTCGCCGGAAAGATCTCGTACTTCGGTTGGCCGGTTAGCTGGGCGAAGAGGCGATCGTCTTTGGTCGTCACGATCATGATCGCACCTTGATAGTCGTAGCGGCCCGCAAGCTCGGCGTATATTCCTGGATCGACACTCACGACCTCGTGTGCCGGGCGAGGTTCCATTTCCTTCCACAGATAGAACTCGGCGACCAATGACGCGATTTGGCTCGGCTCCAGACGGCCTGAGGAAGGTAGGGCGTTGTGTAAGACAGCAATCGTCAGTTCCTGCTCGGGAAAGCGAGTGAGGTAGCTCGAGAAACCCTGCAAGCCGCCTCCGTGGCTGATCGTGTCCAAGCCGCGTTGTCCTCCCATCATCCAGCCATATCCGTAACCGAGCGGGTTGTCGCCGTCCTTCACTTCGGCTGCCGCGAAGGCAACCGCGACCGACTCGGCCTTGAGCACTTTATCTCCGAAGATGCCGGCGTTCCACCGCTGGAGATCTTCCACCGTCGAATAGATCGCGCCTGCCCCACCGGCATGGGACATATGCCAGTTCAGCGCGTCTTCGAACTTCTCATCGACGAACGAGTAGCCGCTTGCTTCGTGCTCCAAGCCGAGGTCCGGTCGATGGATACCGGTGTCTTTCATCTTCAGCGGTTCGAAGAAAGTCTCCTTCAAGTACTTGCCGTACGACTTGCCGGACACTTTCCCGACGATGTGGCCGAGCAAGAAGTAGCCCGAGTTGCAATACGACCAGTTTGTGCCGGGATCAAAGTCGAACTTGTCCTTCTTGAATGACGCAATCAGATCCTCAGGCTCGATCGCAGTTTTCACCTTCTCCATGAAGTCCGGCTTCGAGGTGTAGCTCTTGATGCCAGACGTATGAGTGAGCAAGTGATGAAGAGTCACTTCGTCGCCGCGCGGGTAATCAGGGATGTACTTGTCGAGCGTGTCCTCCACATTCAGCTTGCCTTCTTCTTGCAGCTTCAAGATTGCTACCGCGGTGAACTGCTTCGTGACAGAACCGATGCGGAACTTGGTCTCGCTCGTGATCGCCACTTTGCCCCCCACATCCGCGACACCATAGCCTTTGCTGAACTGAACCTTGCCGCCGCGCGCGACCAGCACGGCCACTCCCGGTTCGTCCGTCTTCGACAAATCCCCGAGCAGAGAATCAACATACACGGCGGGATCCTCGAACGACCGCTCGGTGTCAGCTTCCTCTTCCTTCAGCCATTCGGCAACGTGTTCGTAACCGCGTATCTTCGCCGCTTGATAGGCAGTCAGTCCTTGCTTGTTCGCCGCATCAAGGTCGGCTCCGTCGGCATGCAGCTGCTTGATGCTGTCGAGTTGCCCCGACGCAGCCGCCCGGACGAGTTTCTTAGTCACTTCCTCTGCCGAAGGTTCTTTGGCTTGTTCGGCATTGACCGAGACAATGCTGGCGGCAAGCAGCAGAAAGCAGACTAAGTGGGATCGGCCGGCTTTCATGATGACCTCGCGGTAGGAAGGCGTCTGGATAGAGGATATTCGCAGGCGTTTCATGGATCTTAGCCGCGTGAACGTTGCTTCTCCAGTTGGTTACGACCCGATTTCGCGAGGCCGGCGGCGACAGGGCTCTGCCACGGCAAACTTGGCTGACTTCCGCTCGGCGTAACCTTCCGGAGGTGTCGTATCAAATAGGCTGCGGCGTAGGAGTTGATCCGCTCCGGATGCAGCAGGCACGAACTGGCCGAACTCAGGCTGCCAGACAAGCCCCGGCCCGGCCAACAGCCCCACGACGGCCTTGAGTTCCTCGTAGGTGAACGCGTCGTCAGGCAGCCTCTTTCGAGCTGGTGCTTCAGTTCGCTTATCCGCAGCAGCGTGCAGCCTTCGTCGCCGAAAGATATTTGATGCGAAGCACGACTACGGTGAGGTCATCCTCTACGTTTCCAGCTTCCGCACGGTTAAGGACGGATTTAGCTATGACCTCCGGAGTATCGTGCTTATTCCAAAGGACATTCACCAGAATCTCATCGTAAGCAGCATCGAGTCCCTTAGTCGAGCTGGAGAAGCCATTCTCGATCGACCCGGGTATGCCGTCAGTGACGAGAGATGAAGACCAGCCTCTGCCTTGATCCTTCCAACTTCATCTTCATCCTTTGGAATCACCCGCAGCCATCCCTTCAGTCGCTCCGCCAAGTCCTGCACTGCCGGCTTGTCTTTGCTTGAATAGCTCAGAAAGGCGTCGTATTCAAACTGCTGCTCCGCCATCATTCATCGCTGCTCAAATGGAACTGCCAAACACCGTCGATCTGCTGAGCGCCCCAACCTCTGAACTGACGCAGAAAACTCAGTCCTGCCAAGCCAGCAACGTCCGCAGGCAGCGACAAAGCCGCAGTGTCGGCGATGATCGCAATCAAAGTGCGCTTGAAGGCAAGGCCGGAACACGACACCTGACCCAAGCCCGATTTTGCTGACCCTGAAGCGCTCCGACTGCCTCCGCGGGATCGTACTCGGCGAGTGCCAGTCCAACGGCATCCTCTCCAAGAACGAAGCTGCTTTCTCCAGCGAACCCCGAGTCGATAAGCAGCTTCAGCGAGTGCGATCCTCCGTTGAGATCAATGAACTCAACTTCGATCAGCTCAGCATCCTCGGCGCTCGGCCAGATGGTGGTCGCCATCGATCTCACTCTCAGCGAATGACATCGACTTTGGGGTGGCTGACTTCGATAACCATCCCGCGCAGCGGATCTGGCTCCGCAGCCCGCAAGGCAGAGATCGCATCGTCGGGATTATCCGCGACGGCTACGATGCTCCCATCCAGAAGGGCAACATAGTCGCCATCGTTAAAGGTCTGGCCGCTCCAACGGTGTTCCCGACGAAGCGTTTCCGCCACACGCAGGTTCCGTTCTTTCTCGCTCACTTTCTTTCCTCCGCATCGGTCGCTTTGTGATGTTCCATCACGCGCTCAGAGCTTCAGCAAGCCACTCGATATAGTCGAGAACATCATCGTACCCGCTCACCAGATTCCGCTTCGCCAAATGCTTCTCGATTCTCATCAACCATGTCCTGGTTCAACTGCATCAGCTCTTCACCAAGTTCAGCCGGGATCTCGTAGTCATCCTCTTCGAGCGGAAACCTCAACCCGTTCCGTGTGATCTCCTTCATCTCGTTGCTCCCATACGTCGAATTAGCTATCCACTGGCACTAGTCATCGTATCGCCGGAGTGTGCGGAAAACAACGCAAAGTGGGGAGCGGGGCACTACAGCACTTCGTCACTTCCTGTCGGGCCGTCCGACTCGGTGATATACTGAATTCGGCCGAAACAACCAACCGCGAGACGACCTCGATGTACTTACGAATGGCGAAACGAATGCTGCGGGAGACGGACAAGCGTCTGCTCTGGAAGTTGTGTTGGAATATGGGAGTGAAGGGGTTGCGGTCTGTGCGGAAACATAAGGCACGGATGAAGCGAGGCGAGTTCTTCCCGCCGTACCTCTACATCTCGATCATCAACAGTTGCAATCTGCGTTGTCAGGGATGTTGGGTCGATGTCGCTCACAAGCAAGAGAAGATCGACGTTCCCGTGATGAACCGCATGCTCAACGAAGCCAAAGCGATGGGCAACTCGTTCTTCGGTCTGCTCGGCGGCGAGCCGTTTATGCATGGCGAGTTGTTCGAGATCCTCGAAGCTCACCCCGACGCGTACTTCCAGGTCTTCGCCAACGGGCACTTCATTACCGACGAAGTTGCCAAGCGATTGCGAAAGTGCGGCAATGTGACGCCACTGGTCAGTATCGAAGGCAGCGAGATTATCAGTGACGAGCGACGCGGCAAGGCCGGAGTCTACAGTAAGTCGATGGAAGGCATTCAGAACTGCCTCGACAACAAAGTCATGACCGGTGTCTGTACCAGCCTCTGCCAGTCGAACTACGACGACTTGTTGCGCGAGGAGTGGCTTGATCGGTTAATCGAGATGGGCGTGCTTTACACTTGGTTCCACATCTATCGACCAGTCGGTCCCGATCCCACAGAGGAACTTGCGTTAACGCAAGACCAGCAGAAGCGAGCTCGTCAGTTCGTCGTCGATATGCGAGTGAAGAAACCAATCATCTTCATCGACGCGTACTACGATGCCGACGGCGAAGCACTTTGTCCGATGGCCACCGGCTTCACACACCACATCAGCCCATGGGGCGATATCGAACCGTGTCCGGTCATTCAGTTCTCGAAAGACTCGATCCACGACGAGCGGCCTCTACGCGAGGTATTCAACGATTCTGAGTTCCTTCGGGACTTCCGAGAAGCCGCCGCGACTCACACACGCGGCTGCATTGCTCTCGAACGGCCTGACGTGATGAAGGAACTCGTCGAAAAGCACACGGCGAAAGATTCAACGGCTCGTCACACGGCGATGGATGAGTTAGATCGCATGACAACTCGGCCTTCGCAATACAATCCTGGCAGCGAGATTCCCGAAAAGAGTTGGGCGTATCGCATTGCGAAGAAGATGGCCTTCCACGAGTACGGCGTCTACACGAAGAACTTCGACGCCGACAACTGGAAGGAAACGCGCGAAGAGCCGTAAGAGCCTGAGTTGGTTCAGGTCAGCACGTAGTAGGCTGCTCGCTTAACGATGGCGTTGGTAGGTGTTGGAGTCCCGCCTTCAGGCGGCCTCGTGTTTCGTGGTTCAGACCGCCGGCTGAAGCCGGGACTCCAGCGACATGCCTGACAACCCCTATCAATCGCCACCGACCGCCGAAAAGCTTGGCCCTCGTTCTCCCGCGAGCCACATCCGCTGGCTGATCTTCCTGATCGCTTGCTTCACGAGCTTCCTAACTTACGTCCATCGTTACGCCTGGGGCGCGACGAGACCGTACCTCAAAGATGAGTACAACCTAACTGATGCGGATCTCGGGTGGCTCGACGGCGCGTTCAATCTTACCTATGCACTCGGCCAGTTTCCGGGAGGTCTCGCGGGCGATGTCTTTGGGCCGCGACTGATGATTCCGCTGGCGGCGGTCTTGTGGTCGGTGATGATGATGGGGCCGGCGTGGGTGGGCGGCTTCTGGCGTTTACTGGCAATGCGACTCGGCTTTGGCGCAACGCAAGCTCCGTGCTATCCAAGCCTCGGCAAGATCACCAAGAGTTGGTTTCCGCTCTCCATTCGGACATCGCTACAAGGCTTCGTGGCGACGTTGTCGGGACGAGTTGGCGGAGCGGTCGCGCCGCTGCTGATTGGTGTCTTGCTAATGGGCACGCTGAAGATGAGTTGGCAGAGTTCGTTATACGCCTTGGCGAGTGTGGGCATCTTCTTCGCGATTGGTTTCTGGCTGTTGTTTCGCAATCATCCCGTCGAACATCCCTGGGTGAACGACACCGAGTGTGAGCTGATACAGGGCGACGAGCCGGAGGAGGGACCGGGCACGAAGACGCGATTCAACTGGTCCTTCGCGGCGACATCGAACCTTGCGCTCTTCATGGCTGCATCGTTCTGCAGCTCGTTCGCCGACAACTTGTTCGTCTTCTACATGCCGCAGTTCCTGGTCGAAGAGAAAGGCTTCACGCCCGCTCAAATGGGAACCTTCGCCGGATTGCCGATCTTAGGAGGCGCCATCGGCGGCATGTTGGGAGGCATCCTGAATGACGTATTGATTCGAGTTACCGGAAATCGGCGATTTGCTCGCAGCTTTATCGCATCCGGCGGCAAAGTCATCGCGGCTCTGCTGATTGGTGCCAGCTTGTTCGCCGAAGACGGTCGGATGGTGATGGTGGTCCTGTTCTTCTGCAAGTTCTTCAGCGACTGGAGCCAACCAACTTGGTGGGGAACCGTCACGGACATCGGAGGCCCCGCGTCCGGCCGCGTCTTCGGCATGGTAAACACGGTCGGTTCGATCGGCGCGACGGTGGCGGGACCAGTCATGGGGTATGTGCTCCTCGGCTACGGTTGGTCATCGCTGTTCTTGTTCGTCGGCGGTGTTTACGTCCTGACTGCGATCTTCTGGGCCTTCGTCAATTGCACACGACGGCTGGTCATCGCGGAACCGGAAAGCGAACATTAGTGTTGAGAATCATCGTAGGAAAACAAGATCCCAAGCGGTGATCCAGATGCGTTGGCTTGCAGTTCGGTTTGATCAGACGACTGAATGCGGACGCATCTTAGCCGCGGAGCGGCGGCATGTAGTAGCCTGGGCCGCAAGCCCCAGGAAGGGAGGTAAACCTCGCCCAAAACCCCGGAGGGCGACATCCGAGTGGGTGTGATCGATCGTGTCGCCCCTCCGGAGCTTTGTATCTGTTGTGAGAACGTTTCCGGGGGTTTACACCCCCGGCTACTATCTGTCGTCCCTACGGGACTGAAGAGACGGTCGTGATGAAACGCAGAACGTGCCTGTTTGTCTTGGTTGTGGCTCCGCCGCGATAGGCTATTGCAGGTCTCATCAGGGAGCATGCTGTTATGACAAGCTTTATCATCCGGACGATGACCGCCGACGATCGGCACGAAGTCGCCGAATTAATATATATCTCGATCAACCATTGGTACATGAAGAATGGGCGACCGGAGATCTTTCGTGGCGGGCCGGAAGTGACCGAGGTCTTCTTTGACGTTTACGAGGCCCTCGATCCGGGTTGCGGCATCGTCGCGGAGAATTCATCGACCGGCCGCCTGACGGGATCGTGTTTTTACCATCCTCGCTCGCACCACGTGTCGCTCGGCATCATGAACGTGCATCCGAACTACTTCGGCAGTGGAGCGGGGAAGGCATTATTGGATTACATCATCAACTACTCGAAACGTGCGGGAAGGCCGCTGCGGCTAACACAGAGTGCGATCAATCTGGACTCGTTCTCGCTCTACAACAAAGCCGGTTTCGTTCCACGACATGCCTATCAAGACATGTTCCTGTCCGTCCCGGAGACGGGTTTTCCGGCACAAGTCGTTGGACGAGATCGCGTTCGCGATGCAACGCCGAGCGACGTTGCCGGCATGGCTGAACTTGAGATGTCAGTCAGCCGGATCACGCGCGAGCAAGACTACGAGTTTTGCATCACGAACAATTCCGGTGACTGGCACACCTCTGTGTATGAGGATCAGAGCGGCGAGATCGCTGGCTTCATGATCTCGTGCTCACATCCGGCCATGAACATGCTCGGCCCATGCGTTGCTCGCGGCGAGGTCGAAGCGATTGCGTTACTTGCGAATGAGCTCAATGTGCACGCCGGTCGCACGCCCGTCTTTCTGATTCCTGTCGAGTGCGAGCAAATGGTGCGACAAGCCTACGACTGGGCGGCGCGCAACTGCGAGCTTCACTTTTGCCAAGTACTCGGCGACTTCCATCCGTTCCAAGGTGTCAACATGCCGAGTTTCCTCCCTGAGACTGGTTAGGTGATCTCGCTTGAGATGGCGAGTTTGGGAACGGCTTTGTTTTGCGCCACGCCAGCGACTAGAATCGCAGCAACGCCGTGTTCGACAAAAGCTCAATCCACCCACTCGCGAGCCCTCGGATGAAAGAACAGATTTCTCGTCGAGACTTCTCGAAGCTAGCGTTGACAGGCTGCGCGGCTGCCGCCTCTGTAACTCTTGCAGCTCCGAACAAGCGAAGCGATGTTCCGTGGCTGCGAGAAGTCCAGCAGCGACCAGCGAACGTGCCCGAAGACGCGCCGAAACTACGATCGCTGTTGCTGGATGATCAAGGTGGCCAGATCAATTCGCTCGATCAATGGCAGCCGCGGCGCGAGGCCCTGCGCAAATGGTGGCTTGAGTTCCTTGGACCGATGCCAGGGAAACGCGATGGCGAGCCGACCTGGGAAGTGATCGAGACGGATCGAGTTACGGGCGTGCTTCGTCAGCGGATCCGTTATGAGATCGAGCCGGGGATTGAGACGGAGGCATATCTGCTGCAGCCCGAGAAGCAGTCCGGCAAGTTGCCGGGTGTCGCGGCCTTTCACTCAACGGTCGATCACTCGATCAGACAACCTGCAGGCGTCGAAGGAAAACCAGAGAAGTTCTTTGGCTTGAAGCTTGCGCAACGCGGCCACGTGACCATTTCACCTCGCAACTACCTTTGGCCAACCAATGACAAAATCGAGGCTCAGCAAGAAGCCGACCGCTTTCACGAGCATCATCCGAAGTCAAAAGGGATGGCGAGGATGCTACACGACTCGCTTGTGGCGGTAGATATCTTGACTAGTCTGCCGAATGTCGATGCGACACGCATTGGCTCGGTTGGCCATTCGCTGGGTGCGAAGGAAGTGTTGTACCTCGCCGCGTTCGACGAACGGGTCAAGGTAACTGTGAGTAGCGAAGGCGGAGTTAGTTCAACGTTCTCCAATTGGTACGCGCCGTGGTATCTCGGCGAGACAATCCGATCACCCGACTTTACGCACGAACATCACGAGCTTCTGGCTCTCGCTGCCCCACGGCCGTTCTTGTTGCTCGGCGGTGACTCGGCAGATGGCGACGTAAGCTGGCCGTTTATCGAAGCTGCTTTGCCGGTCTACAAGCTACACGGTGGAACACCGCGTCTTGGCTTGTTCAATCACAAGAAGGGCCACGCTGTCCCACCCGAGGCCGAAAAACGAATCTATGAGTGGTTCGAGGAGTACCTGTAATGGCTAACCTGAGATTTGCATCGTTGATTCTTGCGATCCTCTTCGTCGAGTTCCATACTGTGACGACCGAGGTTAATGCGCAGGACGCGGCTTTCAGATTCCTTGCGACTGGCGACTTACCTTATTCAGAAGCCCAAGATGGCAAGTTCCGTCGTCTGCTCAAACAATCCGAAGACGAAGACTTCGCGTTCCTGATGCATGTTGGCGACTTTAAGGCGCAGAGCGTTCCTTGTTCCGACGATGAGTTCACCAAGATCCGCGATCTCTTCCAGTCCTATCCCAAGCCCGTCGTCTACACGCCGGGCGACAACGAGTGGACCGACTGCCACGGCGTCGGGTCCGATCCCATCGAACGCCTCAAGCAGGTGCGGCAGTTGTTTTACAGCGATCCGAAGACGTTGCGACTCGACCAACTGCACGCCGTGCCTCAGAGTCACAATCCGAAATACGCGACGTATGTCGAGAACTACCGCTTCAGCCGCGCGGGCGTTCTGTTTATCGTCGCGCATGTCGTAGGCAGCGGGAACAATCTCCGCCCAGACGATCCGCCAGCGATGGAGGAGTACCGCAAACGCAACGAAGCGAATCTGGCATTCCTGAACGAGAGCTTCGCGGAAGCGTTGAAGACCGACGTGCCGGGAGTGGCAGTCGTGATTCACGCCAATCCTGATTTCGAGAATGGATCTGGCGAAGGCTTCAAGCCTTTCCTTAGCACCATGCGCAGCTTTCTGTCCAAGTACAAAAAGCCTGTCGTCTGCATCCACGGTGATTCGCATTACTATCGCATCGACAAGCCCCTCAAGAGCGAAGCCGGCGCGACCTACCTAAACTTCACTCGCATGGAGGTCTTTGGCTCGCCGAACGTCGCCGGAGTGGTTGTCACCATCGATCCTAGCGACTCGCAAGTCTTTAGCTACCGCCCGTACTACGTTGAGGATAACTAGTGTCTTGTAGCGCAATGCCGTTTAGACTCGTCTTGTTTGCAAGTGCCGGCGATTAATGAGAGCAGTCTGTCACGGCTGATTGGCTTGGTAATTTAATTGTCGCAGCCGGCGTCCAGACACTTTTGCCAGTCGCTGCTCATCGCATGCGCCGTTAACGCGATGATGGGACCGGAGTAGCCCTCATCTCGCAATCGACGAGTTGCCGAATGCCCTTGATCAAAGCGGAAATCAAGGCGGACACTGTTGTCGGGAAGCGAAGAGGCCCTACGACTCGCACAATCAGACTTGGCGACCACGTGACTGCCAATCCCGGGTGCCAGCAATGTACCCGTAAACCATACCGAGAACTTCGGCCGTACCATGTGAGAAGCACCGATTTCGCCCGCCGCATAAGTATGAGCGGCTGGCGTTCGGTTGGATGCGACCCGGATCGCAATCGAGTATCCTCGGAAGCATCCCACCACCCCAAGGCATAGAACGATGCGTGGAGTCAACAACATTTACCGCGTCAGAGTGATTGCCGCTCTCATGACAACGATGATGGTCGCCATCGGGAGCCCATTGCTGTGCGCCCAACCGCTAGTTTCGGTTCTCTCTCTGCGCAATACAGAAGTTCCGTTTTGCTATGTCGCCGGTGGTTTACGTCGTTGGCCGGTCTTCGCCAACGGGTCGGGCGAGCGCGACAAGCTTGTCTTGACCGTGTTGACAGACGGCGAGGCGCGAGCGAGCGGTACCGATGTGGTCGTTGAAAAGATCCTAGTCTCTGTATCGCGAGACGGTTTCTTGAAGATCGTGGCCCCGACAGGCTCGACGCTTGAGTTCGAAGTTGAGTTGACAGTCGAGCGCGATGGTTCGCCACGCGAACAGCAAAGGCTCTCAGTTCGTCCCGCGCCACCGGATCGTCCGATCTCGTACGTCGCGGATCTCGTTGACGATCTGATCCGCATCTACTGGGACTCGAACTCGCACCGTTTTCGGCCGATCACCAAGAACGGATTCGATCAATACTTCCGCCGATTGCAGGCCCAGGGGATCTCGCGGCTGATTGTCTGGCAAAGTCCGTTCCCGTTGATTGCCGATCCGGCTAACTATGAAGAAGAAGATTGGGGCCGCTTCGAGCGGCAGGCCCGAGCGATCTTGGATTGCGAGGCACTGGCCGATAGCATGCGCGAGACGCCACTACTGAAGAGCTATGAGTGGCTGGGAATGTTGATGAAGTTGCGATTGAACCGAGACTTCGATCGGATGTTCACACGGAGCGCCGTCGAGCATGAAATCAAGCTGACCGCCAGCTTCCGGCCGTTTGAAGCAGCGCTGACGAAGTACTACGAAGTCCCCGCCTTCGATACGAATGGTACCTACCTCTGGGGCTTCCTGCCCGGAGCGACACCGGTTGTCAATTACCATCCGGACCAGGTCAGCTTCGCTCACTATCGCGAGATTCTGCGTCAGATGGGCAAGCCCGCGGAAGCCGAACTGAAGACCATCGAGATCGCCGGACTCGGAGCTCCGCGGACGATCGCCGATCGACTGAAGGACGGGCACGACGACCTCGTGTTGCTCGCGTCGCCATTTCCGCCACTGGACGAGACATCGTTCGTACTTGTGCGGCAGGACGATGGCGACTTCGAGTTAGTGCCGTATGCCAAGATCCGCGGTAAGACGGAATCGCGGCGGATCCGACTCGAAGGTGCAAAGATCCGTGTTGAAGATAGTCGCTTGGTTATCGATGGCTTGGAATTACCTGACTCCTCCCGCTACGTGATTCTCCGATCAGCGAGCGACTATGGCGATACGATTGAACTACCAGTGATCCTGGATGTCACGCTTCGCGCCAAAGCCGGCAATCGCCTGGGGCGTGCGAATGTCTACTGCTCGCTAGATGGCGACGATTCGGACTCGCGGCTGACGCGTGTCGCGGGAATCCCGTCGAACGGCCTCTATCACACCGAGTTCCAGGCTATCGAAAAGAGCATCGACTACTTCCGCAAGGCGGGCAAGAAGACTTGGCGCTTGGGCGACGGGTCGCTCGTCATCGATCGTGGCGATCTATGGTCAGTCGAAATGACTGACTTCAATCGCCCGGCTGCTCGCGAATTCGTCGCGCGTGAACTGAAGACAATCTTGTCTCACGACGCGTTCGACGAGATCTTGATCAACACGCGTTCGCACACGCAACTGTCTGGTTCGACCGGCGACGGCATCGATGGCGTCCGGCCGATGACGCACTACCGACTCAGCGGCAAGAACTACTCTCACTACGGAATCGACCGCGCGTTCGGTCCAATCGCGATGGCGGACGAGCCTGGTATAAACTCTCTGCCGGTCGAACAAATCAGCACTTGGCAGTCTGGAGAATGGCAGCGGCCTTGCCGTCCGGAGAACAGCGAGTTTATGTGGCGTTATCATCGCAATCGGGCGATCGCCAACGGCGTGCGCGCGTTACTCGTTGACCTCGAGCGGGAGTTCCCGCAGACGAGGATCCGCGCCGTCATTCCGCAGAGCGAATCGGTGATTCGCGGCACCGAGGACGCGTTAGCCGATATGCCCAAGCCCGCCGGCGGCGTTTATGGCCGCGACTACTTTCGCCACGTGTGGGGTTCCCTCAACTACATCCCCGCGATTGGCGAAGGGATGTCGATAATCGACCTCTCCGGGCTATCGGTCGAACCAGTCTTCCTTGGTATTCGTTACGCGCCCGGTCCAGGACCGCTGGACGCATTCGTCGGCCGCTACCTAGACGATCTCGTGGGCAACCGCGGTTCGAGGTTTAAGGGCCCCAAGAGCTTCTTCTACGAAGCGCAAGAAACGCTGCGTGCCGCGGACAAGGCCGGCACCCGGAAGCGGCGCGAAGAAATCATCTGCAACCTGCTAGATCGTGACGCGATCAACGAAGTTCTGCTCTACGAAGCAGCCGATTGGACATACTACCTGCCGCTCTCCGATCGCGAACTCAGCACTCACGGCTTCTTGGATCGCTGTGCCAAGTGACTGGCGCCAGATTCAGTTCAGCCGCGATACGAGTTGTTGGCAAGCTGTGCAATTAAGTACGATAGATGCCATGCGATCTCAACAATTAAAGCTGTTCTGGATATGGCTTGTTTGTATTCTTGCAACCTTGTCCACGTCTCATGCCGCTGATGTGGATACTGCCGAAGGCATCGCATACTTCGAGAAACACATCCGGCCACTATTGGCGAATCGTTGTTACAAATGCCACTCCGTCCGCACGAAGAAACACGAAGGTGGGTTGCTGTTGGACAGCCGAGCAGGATGGGCTGTTGGTGGCGACAATGGCCCGGCAGTTATGCCGGGAGATGTGGATGCAAGCCTGCTGATCCAAGCCGTGCGATACACCGATCCCGACTTGCAGATGCCGCCAGACAAGGCACTGCCGCAAGATGCTGTCGCTCGATTGGAACAGTGGGTGCGGATGCGAGCGCCCGATCCTCGTGGTGATTCCACCGTCGAACGGGCGCGCCGCGACGATCCTTCTGATCCGATCGCCGGCCGCGAACACTGGGCCTTTCGGCCGCTGACCGAGCAGCCGCCCGCGATCGCCTTGCCCGATTGGCCTCGATCGACGATCGATACTTTCATTGTCGCGCAACTTGATGCAGCGAAGTTGCAACCTGCTCCAGATGCCGACAGACGCGTTCTTATTCGCCGCGTTTACGTCCAACTGATCGGCTTGCCGCCAACGCCGCAGCAAGTCGCGACGTTTCTTGACGACGGCCGGCCTGATGCTTACGAGCGTTTGGTCGATCAACTCTTGAACTCGCCTCATTTCGGTGAGCGGTGGGGGCGGCATTGGCTAGACCTGGCCCGCTACGCGGATTCCAACGGGCTGGACGAGAACTTTCTCTTTCGTGAAGCGTGGCGATACCGCAATTGGGTCATCGATGCGGTGAACGCCGATTTGCCGTTCGACCAGTTCGTGCTTGAGCAGATCGCCGGAGACCTGCTCCCACATGATTCCATTGAACAGCGCGACGGGCAACGGACCGCTGCGGGCTTCCTGGTGGTCGGCCCAAAAGTGTTGTTGGGAAACGACCCGAAAGAACGACGCATGGACGTCGCTGACGAACAGATTGACACGATCGGCCGCGCGATCCTCGGCCAAACGCTGGGATGTGCCCGCTGCCACGATCACAAGTTCGATCCGATTCCCACAGCGGACTACTACGCGCTCGCCGGCATCTTCACATCGACGGAGGTCATGGAGCGACGCTACATGCTTGGCCAGCAGCGAGTCATGGAGCGGCTCGTAGGTCTTGGCCCTGATGGCGATGAGACTGACGGAGCGTATGAGAAGTACTGGCGTGATCGACCAAAGTTGCAGGAAAGACAGAAACACGCCCAGTCTGCGCTGGACTTGCTGAAGAAGGATAACGCGAAAGCACTTGAAGCTCTTGCAAAGGAACACGCCGATGCGATCGCAGATGGCGCGGCTGACGCAAGCCAACCCAAGGAGAAGCGGATTGCATCGCAAAAGACGCTGCTCGCCGAGTTGAACGCCGCGGTGGCTAAGCCGCCGGGAATCCCGGCTCGCGCGATGATCCCCAACGATGCCGATGCACCGGCCGACGAATCGATCCGAGTCGCTGGCCAGTTTGATCATTTGGGCGAACAAGTTCCGCGCGGATTTCTGCGCGTGCTTAGCGATGTTACCGCCGAAATCCCTGAACGCCAAAGCGGAAGGGTTGAACTGGGCCGTTGGCTGACCGACGTGGATGGCGGCGCGGGGCAACTCGCGGCGCGAGTCCTCGCCAACCGTGTTTGGCATCACCTGATCGGTCGCGGCATCGTAAGAACTGTCGATAACTTCGGTCGAACGGGTGAAGCGCCGAGCCATCCGGAGTTGCTTGACTATTTAGCCCGCGAACTGATCGACTCGGGATGGTCGATCAAGAACCTGGTGCGAGAGATCGTCTTGAGCCGGACGTTCGCCATGAGCAGTCGTCACGATGATGCGGGCCACTCTCTCGACCCTGAGAATCGTCTGCTCTGGCGAGCCCACCGTCGCCGGCTCGATCCGGAAACACTGCGGGATTCTATGCTCTCGGCGGGCGGCGAACTGGACCTCAAGCCGATGCAGTCCTCGGTTTGGTATCTGGGAGATCAAGCCACAGCCGTCGGCGACAACAAGAATCGGAGGCGCACGGATTTCCCCAATCGCAGCGTTTACCTGCCTGTCATTCGCAACGACTTGCCAGAGCTGTTCGACGTCTTCGACTTTGCCGATCCTCACACCTCGACCGGTATGCGGCCACAGACGATGGTCGCGACACAGGGCTTGTTCATCCTCAATGATGCTTCGGTCATGGCTGCCGCCGAGGCGACCGCACGACGCCTGCTGGCCGGCGAAATAACTGGTGAGCAGGAGTCGAAAGTTGATAGAATGTTCGAAGTCGTACTGAACGCGCGGGCGACCGAGGAAGACCGGAACGAATTGCTTGCGTTCATCAGTGACTTTAAGAACCGTCTGACTTCGCAAGGTGATTCGGATGCAGATCTTCGTGCGTGGTCGATGGCCTGCCATGCGTTGTTTGCCTCAAGCCGTTTTCAGATATTGGAATAGACGATGAAGTGTCATCGATTCATTCAGACAACGAATCGTCGTGACATGCTGCGGGCAAGCGCCTGTGGTTTCGGCCAGCTTGCGTTGGCAGCGTTGGCAGGGCAGGGTGCCTCGGCAGCTATTGCACGGCGGCAGATTCCTCACCTGCCGGCCCGTGCGAAACGCGTCATCTTCCTGTTCATGTGGGGAGGGCCAAGTCACGTCGATCTGTTTGATCCCAAACCGCGGCTCAACGTCGAATCTGGCAAGCCACTTTTGGGAAAGTCGGTCGGCAGCGATCGCGATCAACTCGGTGAGGTCATGGGATCGCCCTTCCGCTTCGCACAACATGGCGACAGTGGCGTTTGGATGAGCGAGCTGTTCCCGCATCTTTCGCGGCATGCTGATCGGATGTGCGTTCTTCGGTCAGTACACACCGAGGGCGCTGCTCACGGTGAAGCGTTGCTGCGGCTGCACACTGGCCAGGCAAATCTGGTACGGCCAAGCGTGGGAGCCTGGGTCAGCTACGGATTAGGAAGCGAAAACGAGAGCCTGCCAGCTTTCATCACGATCTCGCCGCCGCGGGGCCACGGTGGCGTGCAGAATTACGGAAACGCCTTTCTACCGGCCGTTCATCAGGGGACCGCCATCGGGTCGGCCGAGATACCGATCTCCCAAGCCGTCGTTTCCAACCTTGTCAACGCGCGTTTGAAACCCGACTTGCAGCAAGAACAGCTCAAGCTGATCCAATCGCTCAACAGACGGCATTTGCGCGAAGCCGCTATCGATCAGCAAATAGAAGGACTCATCGCGAATTACGAACTGGCGTTCCGGATGCAGTCCACCGTGCCCCAGATCATGGATCTAAACGACGAGTCCCAGGGAACGCTCGACCTTTACGGGGTCGGTTCGGAAACGACCGACAACTTCGGACGCCAGTGCCTGCTGGCCCGTAGGTTTGCCGAACTTGGTGTGCGTTACATCCAGGTCTCGACGAACTACACCTGGGATCATCATCAGAAGGTTCAAGAGGGCCACATTGCTGAGTCCGCGAAAGTCGATCGCCCCATAGCAGGCTTGCTCGAAGACCTTGCTCGCCGCGGGCTGCTGGAGGATACGCTGGTGCTCTGGGGGGCTGAGTTCGGCCGGACACCGATGGCCGAAAACGGCGACGGTCGCAATCACCATCCACAAGCGTTTACGATGTGGGCCGCTGGTGGCGGTGTGCGCGGTGGACTGACTTACGGTTCAACCGATGACTTCGGTTATCGTCCGGTGGAGAATCCGGTCCACATGCACGACCTTCACGCAACGTTGCTTCACGCCTTGGGCCTGGATCACGAGCGTTTGACGTATCGGCACGCAGGCCGCGATTTTCGGTTGACCAACATCTACGGAGATGTCGTGCATGCCATCTTGGCATAGGCTAGGCTAACAGAAGCTCCTCCTACGTTCAGAACACACTGGTTCGCCAGACCCACCCATCTTGAACATATTAAAAGCTTTGACCCCTGGCTGGATTTCCTTGGCTGTGGCATTCGCGAATGTTCTATTAGTTCTGTTGCGAAGGGAGCCGCAGTGGGGAAGAGTAACCTCTCCTCATGTGGCAAAGCGCAGTAGATGCTTTGAGGAGTGTGTTTTTTGGGGTTGCGCAAGACCAACTTTCTGCATGACGTACCGGAGAGGGACTACGCGAAGCTCTGGGGTGGACTTCAAAAGTTCGCTGGCCAGCTCGCGGAGATCGTACCTGGGCTCCCGACAACAAGTCCCGTGCTCATCAGCGGCGACTGGGGATCTGGAAAGACTACGCTTCTCCATGCAGTGCAACAGAAGCTCAAGGACGAGACGGCGACCATCTGGTTTGACGCTTGGCGATATGAGGGTGAATCTGCGCTCCTGCCAGCGTTGATCCGTAGTGTTTGGTTGCAAACGCCCTCTGATTTGCAGCAAGACGAGGAGGCTAAGGGGTTCTTCCGAACCGCCTGGAAGTGCGCTGTAGCCGTTGGGATTCGTGCTGCGCCGTTGGTGGCTAAGACCGCTGGCATTCCCTTCCTTCCCGACTTGCTGGAGGGTGTGACGGCCGAGGCTGTCGAGGATGATTTGAATGCCGTGGGCTCCGGACGATCGATTAAGCCTCCACCCGATCCGACGGAACTGATGTGGGAGAATTTCGCAAAGATCTTGCGACGGGGTTGGGAAGAGCACCCCGTGATCATCCTGATCGACGATCTCGATCGCTGCAGTCCTGAAAACGCCGTTGCGCTGCTGGGCGGTGTGCGAATCTTGATCAACCGATCGACGCACGGTGACGGGACGCCCGACTTCTTGGCCTGCCGCTTCATGGTGGCTTTGGACAAGCGTGTGATGGCGCAGGCAATCGCGAAGAAGTTTGGCGGCATCGATAATTACGATGGCAACCGCTATCTCGAGAAAGTGTTTCCGCTAACGTTCGATGTTCCGATTCCGCGCGGGCGCGAGGTCGGGCGTTTGGTCGGACGTTTTCTGCAGGCCTTCACTTTATGGGAAGTTTTGAATTGCGCGCATAATTGGTATTAGCAAAAACGCGGCCCTCCGCGATGGTGTGATTGTTATGAGATCACTCCGCACCAGGAGAGCCACGGATGGCCAAGCGTAAACCCAAATCGAAGCGTCCGCAACCGCAACA
>PBSM01000271.1 GCA_002726245.1 Planctomycetaceae bacterium
GAATCTGGCTTTCTTTCATGAACTCCGATCTATGCAAACCCCAGTTTTTCCAGCACAAAACTCCTTCACGGCGTTGCCCGCAGGGGCGACATTAGTGGACGGCATCGCGTGCTCCCAGTCTGTGAGTTTTTTGGTAGGCCGGAACAAGTCCTCGCGGTTCCGGCAGCGGATTGCCCAAGAACGCAGTGCTGCCGGAACCGCGCGGACTTGTTCCGGCCTACATTCTGAAAACAGTCACAACCTCTCAGTGTCACCGCTCTGCGGCTCGTTCCGTGCGTATCGACAATACCTCGAAAACCGATCACGGCAGCAGCCTTCGAGCCTTCAGCCCACGAACCAACTCGTCAACGCATCGCTCCACCGACTCAACGAGATCATCGGACGATCCCGCGCCGACACCATATCTAGCTCCATCGCAATCTTGCATGACGGAAATAAACTGCTCGATCACATGCTGTTCAATCCCACTCGTCTCAAGTTTCGCGATCGCATCCTGGGCCGTAAGACCTCCTGGTTCGAGGTCACAGACGTCAGCTACGAGACCAAGAAGCGTGCTACTCAGCCGTTCAACGCCTTCCCTGTTTTCGCCCACGCTGAGAGTCTGAGTTGCAGCCTCGAACCGCTGTTTCGCGGCGCTGACTGCTCCGCGCCGTCTTTGTAGCCCGATGTCTGCGCGCAGTGTCTGCACGTGTTGCGTGGCCAAAGCCACGACAAAGAGCAAGCCTGCCAGACCGCCAAGGCTGAGAAACCAGCGATCCGGATGCACGGCTTCATCCCGCAGCTCGCGCAAGTCCGTCACGTTCGCGAAGATCCCTTCGGTTCGGACCTCAACGCTGTTGCCGCTAGATCGTTGCGGAGTCGCCATCGCAATATCTGCGTTCGACAAGCGGTTAGCTTCTTCAATCTTGATCGGGATCGCATCGCTTTCGATCGTCACAAACTTTTCGTCATCGACGTCGAAGTAAGAGATTGGAACCGCTGGCAGCTCCGTCACATCCGCATGTTTCGGGCGTACGCTGTACGTGAATCGGCGTGTGCTGTCTTCCGTTTCTTCCGTCGCATCATAAACTTTAAACCTGCTCTCGATCGCGCCGAGTTGATTCAAATCGGGAGCCAACGTGCGATCTAGAGTCCCAACACCGGTCAGCGACAACGTGAGCGTCATCGGATCTCCGACCTTGGCTTCTCGCGGGCTGATCTCCGACGTAAATCGAAACTTTCCGACCGCGCCTGTATAAGAATCCAGTCGCCCATCGGTCGAAACATCCTTGACACGCACTCGGATGGATTTCGCCACTGCGTAAATCTCTTCGCCCTGAAGATTACCGCGTGTGTTGACTTTCGTCGCGAAATCACCCTTCAAACGCACTGGTCCGAAGTTGTATTCACCGACCGCTGTCGGAACGAAAGTCCGTGCAAACACGTACTCCCAATACTCGATACGCGCCCCACGGGCGTCTTTGCGCAGGGCTCTTGTCACTCTGGGCTCAAAAACGACTAGACGTCCGCTAAACAACCCGCCGAATCCGCCTCGAGAGGTAAAGTTATTGACCGAAAACCCGCTGCGTTCGTTCTGCAAGTCTCCCAACCAACGTCCGACGGGGACTTTGGGAACCAAGCCGTCCGGCAACTGGTCGTCTTCGGCCCAGGGAATCGACAGTCGCGGTGCTGGATCCTGAACTGATACGGGCGACTTGTTCTCGTGTGGTTCTGGCAACGATTTCACGGCAATCGTCAGCCGCACCTCGAACGGTTGCATCGGATAAACTTCTTCGCGGCTGGCTGTGACTTCCAGCCTCGCAACGTCCTGCTCCTCGGCAGCGGCGACAGTTAGCATCACCGTGTCACCACGATAGCTCTGGCCATCTTGTTCGACGGTAGGAGACGGCACCTCAACAACGCCACGGCCATGCGGCGTCAACAGGTATTCGAACACACGTGTGCGTCGAATTGAACGGCCGAACTGACGCACAGTGATCCCGCTCCCGGTCGCCTTAACATCGAATTCTTTGAATTCGTTAAGGTCTGGCTCAGCAGATTCATCGAAGTTGCTCAACAGGACGTTGTATTGAACGGAATCCCCTTCGTAGATCTTGTCATGCTTTAACTCGACCTTAATCTCTTGTGAATGCGCAACTGATGCGCTTGCGATGAGAGTCCAGACGGCGAACCAAGCCGTTCGCCTGATCACGGCACGAGAATGTGAAGCCGACTGTGAATTAAAACTGCTGATCACTTCCAATCACCAATCCCGATCGACGGGCACCGCTTCCTGTAAGAGAGCCCTCAGCTTCTTTTCTCGCTCGCGATGATCTCGCTCCCGCTGTCGGACCTTCCGCAAGAGCGCTTCTGCCTGCTGCCGTGACAGTTGCTGCTCGCGTTTTTCCTGTTGTTGGTCTTGCTCGCCGTTCTTCTTTTCATCCTTCTTCTGCTGATCTTGCTTTTGCTGGTCGTCTTGGGAGTTCTTCTTCTGATCGTCCTGGTCCTGTTGGTCCTTGTTCTCTTGCTGCTCGTTCTTCTTCTGCTCCCCGTCTTGATCCTGATCGTCGTTCTGATCCTGAGGCGGTGTCTTTGGGGCCATTTCTTCGAGTAGTTTCAGTGCTTCTTCCTGCTCGGGAATCGCTTTCGTCCACTCCACGTTCGTGACATGATCGGTCGCGGCCTTCGTCAGCTCAACCACTTTGGGAGCCAGTTCTATCGCCTTCTCGTACGACTCCTTCATCGCTTGTTGCTGCTGGTAAGCCTGTTGTGCCTCCTCGTTGTCGGCCGGAGGTTCCACTGTTTGTGGAAGCTGACTGAGTCCCATCTGGGCTTTGGCGGGTAAGGTCTCGGCCCAGCCAGATACGAAGCGTTGGTCACGGGCAAGAAGAGCAACGTCCAGCGCATCGCTACCTTCGTCCTCCTCCACCGCCTTGCTCGTTTCGAGTAGCTGCGATTGCGTCGTCGTTGCCTTCTGCAAAGTACTCTCGAACGGAGCGACGGAAGAATAGATGTCGTTCAGCGATTCAATGGCTTCTCCCTGTGCTTCAATGGCAGATGGCACGGACCGAACAGCCAAATCGTCGGCTGCTCGAAACATCGAGCTTCGCGCCTGCAGTGCGAGCTTGTTCAGCGCGGCAAGCGCGTTGTTGCTCGCTTGATCAAGTGTGTCGCCCGCGGCATCGCGGACCGCCGCGTCTAGTTTCCGTTGCAACGGCTCAACTTCTTCGGCGAGCATTCGTTGGGCTTGCTCGGTTTGTCGGATAGCCTGTCGCTGCCGAGGCGAGCTGTTGAGCTGATCGAGCGTCTTCGCGGTCGCTTCAAAAACTCGTTCTTCGTTCGTCATCCATTCGAGAAACTGCAGCAAGTCCATTTCCTCGCGACGCTTCTCACGGTCTCGCCGCGCCCAGACATCTTGCATGTGTTTCAACCACAGCCGCAAGACTTCCAAGTTCTTACGCGCGGCAACATGTTCGGGGTTGCCTCGCAGACAATCTCGATAATGTGCGACCGCTTGCCCGATTAGCTTACCAACTTGTTCTCGCGTTTCCGGATCGGCATCTGCGGGCTGTTCGCCCAGAAGCTCTCTCGCTTCATCAACCGCAAGACTCCCGAGGTTGTAATGGCTTGACGCGACCACGCCCGCGTCGCGCGAGCTGGCAGCCCGTTGGAAGAGACTCGTCGCTTCAGGTCGCTTGCGTTGGGCGGCCAGAGCACACGCTTGGTCATACGCAACCCGCGGGTCCTCCGGAAGCTGCCCTGCCGCTTTGCCAAACGACTTCGCTGCCGCTTCAAAATCCCCCGCCGAGTGCTGGCGAAGCCCTTCACGAACCTGCCGCCGAACGGAACTGGGAGCGGATTCGACGTCGGCTGGTATAGCGATCAACACCGACAACGCGATTAACACCTTACAGAAGCCAACGGCCGAAGTCGGGCGGAGACATCGTAAGTGTTTCTTAGCCGCGGAGCGGCGGCAGATAATAGCCTGGGGCGTAAGCCCCAGGAACTGGAGCCATGAGTTACTCAAAGCCCCGAAGGGGCGACAGAAATCCGACCGGTTCCTTGATGTGTCGCCCCTTCGGGGCTTCTGAGATATTAGCCCTGTATTCCTGGGGCTTACGCCCCAGGCTATTACCTGTCGTCCCTCCGGGACTATCGGAGTGATGCTTTCACAAGGTACGTGGTGCCACGAGCTGCGTGATCGACTTCTTCGGGGCTTCTGAGATATTGACCCTGTATTCCTGAGGCTTACGCCCCAGGCTATTACCTGTCGTCCCTCCGGGACTATCGGGGTGATGCTTTCACAAGGCACGTAATGCCGCGAGTTGCGTGATCGACTTCTGCACATTCCGGCCACTTATCCTTCTCCACGTCGAGAATATCGCGGAATCACCATTTCCAGCAACAGGACTCCCAGACCCAGAAAGACGAAAATCTGGAACCGTTCCCGATAGCGTTTCCTTTTCTCCGCCAGCACTTCGCCGCGCGTAAGGTCCGCCAAATGATCTTCGTACACGCGGCCAAGATCGTAAGCCGTTGTCTTGGCTGGGATGTAGGCACCGGAGGTTGCCAAAGCGATCTCCTTCAACAAGTCTTCATCCATCTTCGACCAGATCTCCTGGCCATCATGCTTCATGTAGACAAGGTTTCCGGCTTCGTCTCGAACCGGAATTCGCTGACCTTCTTCCGTGTCGCCCAAGCCGACGCAGATCACTTTAACGCCGCGTTCCGCAGCCTGCCGTACGGCCTCTTGCGGAAAAGAGTCATGGTCCTCGCCGTCGGTGATCAGTACGATCACCTGATCACGATCGTGACGCGGCTCCATTGCTTCGAGAGCCTTTCGAATCGCATCGCCGATTAAACTCCCTCCGCGCGGCGCGCTGTTCGGATCGATCTCGTCGAGCGCAAGTTGAAAGAACCCGTGATCTGTCGTCAATGGTGTGCGCACGACGGCGGCTCCTGCGAAGGCGATCAAACCAACTCGATCACCGGTCAGATGCGTCAACAAGTCGCGGATATCGGACTTGGATCGCTCTAATCGGTTTGGAGCCACATCTTCGGCCAACATCGACTTCGAGACATCAAGCAGCACAAAGAGATCGACTCCGCGCGACTCGACATCTTCCAAGTAGACTCCCCACCGCGGCCGAGCCGCCGCTGTGACCAGTAATCCTAGGCCTAAGAGCAACGCCATCGACTTCAACAAGAATCGGCCTTGATTTGTCGCGGGCAACAATCGTCCCAGCATCGCTTGTTCGGCGAACCGGGCGGCACTGGCGAGCCGCTTCTTCCGCGCATAGAACAACACGCCGCCGATCATCGGCAGCACCCACAGTACAAGTAGAAGTTGTGGCGTTTCCCAATGCATGTTTGTAGCCCTCACGTTCCGCGTGAGGTTAGCGGCATCTGTAGTTGTGTTGTTGTGACAATCGTCTCTCTATGTCTTACGCGCTCCCGCTTTCATCACGCGGAGCGTGATGGCTACTTTAAGGCAACGATCGAAAACGAGTACAGCGAAGACCAACTTCTAACACAACCAATGCCAGTCCCGGCAACAATAACCACTGAAACAGCTCCCGATACTCCGTGTAGAGCCTTCCCTCGGTGAGCGTCTTTTCGAGCTTGTCGATTTCCGCGTAGACAGATTCGAGTGCCTGCGTGTCTTTTGCGTTGAAGTAGTGGCCGCCGGTTGTGTTCGCCAACAGCTTGAGTGATTCCTCGTCGAGTCTCACGTCTTGAGCAACCAGCCGCTCGCGGCCAAACGGATCGATCATCCGGAAAGGTGCACGGCCATTCGACCCGACACCGATCGAGTAAATCTTGATCCCAAAGCTCTTGGCTGCTTCCGCTGCGTCGGCCGGATCGATCACACCAGCGGTGTTTCCCCCGTCGGAAAGCAAAACGATCACCTTGCTCTTCGCCTCGGAATCCTTCAGCCGATCCACGGCCAGCGTGACCGCATCGCCGATCGCCGTCGCGCGCTCTTCCTCCAGATAACTCCGGTTGATGACATTGCCTTCGGCGTCATAAATCGGCTGCGCGATCTCGACGGTCGCGAGGACTTCGAGCAGCGCACCGTGATCGAGCGTCAACGGCGACTTGGCCTCGGCGAAGCCACCGAACGAAACCAAGCCGATCTGATCGTCGGGCCGACCGGGCAGCTTGCCGTCTCCGGCGACGAAATCCTCGAAGACATCTTTGACCGCTGTTAAGCGATCGACACGTTCATCGTCGATGGTGAAATCTAACGCCTGCATCGAGCCAGATCGATCGATGCACATGACGGCGGCGATTCCCTCCGCACGAATCCGGAAGTCGCTCAGTCCATGCTGCGGTCTGGCAAGTGCGAATACCACCAACAGCAAGCCAACAAAACGCAGCCACGGCAGCAATCGCTTCGCGCGCTGCGCTAGTGTGATCGGCAGGTCTCGCAATAAACGGGCGCTCGAATAGAGAACGGAACCCTGCCGCTCGCTCCGGAAAGCGATCAGCGTGGCGAGCACGAGCGGCGCGCTCATCAGCAACCATAACGGATTGGCAAAACGTAGCTCGCTCATGCCGCCGCCTCCTGCTGGTCAGTGCCAACGAACCGGCGGGCTCGACTATACGCTTCCTCAATGTCTGCCGCCCCCGGACGATGCGCCGCGAACTTCACCAAGTCGCCCGATTCGAGGAAATCGCGCAAGCGCTGGCCTTCCTCAAACGAAAACGTCTTGCCTGCTCCGATCTCCCGTAGGAACTCTTCGGTTGTCTGTTCCGGAGCATGGACGTCCGTCGTTCCTTCGATGTACTGCCGGACAATGTCCGTTAATTCAACGTAGAATTCCTTCACGTCCGCGCACGCCGCCTTATTCCGCCACAACTTTTCCAGTCTTTGAGTTGCGAGTTCGCGGGGCGAGAGTTGCTTCTCGGCGGCTTGCGCAACAGACCGTCGGAAACGCCTCGCAACGAAGGCGGCAACCGCGAGCAGGATTATGCCGCAACCAACCAGCCAGCCAACCCAGGAGTAGGACCGCGGCAAGTCGATTGGCTGAGCAAACCCTTCCAGGTCGTCGAGCGATGGTGCTTCGGAATCGATCACCGAGAGAACATTGACCGTTAGCGCTTCTGATTCGATCGTGTGCAGCTCTCCATCGCCGTTGGGCCGGGCGTCGGTGAACTGGATCGCAATCGGATCAACTTGCAGAGGGCCGGTAGTCGTCGGCTCGAGCGTGTAGATCTGGCGAAGGATCTCGCGGTCGTCGCGAGTTTCGGGAAGGGGCTCGCGGAAGTCGCGAATGATGAAGTCGCCGAATGCGTCACCAAATGGCGGCTTATGGATCTTCACGTCCGTTTCGTAGTCGATCGAAAGCGTGAGCGTCGGTTCGTCCGATAATCGAGCTGGCTGAGGAGCGACTTCGACCGTTACACGCACGGGCCCGCGATCGACTTGTGTTGTCGCTTTGCCGCTGGAGGCAGACGGGGTGGGCGCTGCTAAAGGATCGCCGCAACCAAATAGCATCAGCCCTGCGAGAGCCGCCGGCACTCGTTTAACCGCAAGCCGGAGGCGTGCGCTTCCGTACCGGCAGCTCGACGCGCACGCCTCCGGCTTGCGGTTAAATGAGCGACGCGCGGCGAACCACCAAACCATCACCGAAATCGCCTTTCTCGCATCTTGAAGAACTTGCGCAGACTGAGCAGGTAGTCTCCGTGAGTGTCCACCGGCAACCGATCAACGCCGAGCTTCGCCAGTTGGTCCGCCAGCGATTCGCGACGTCGCTCGCCGTGCCGCGCAAACAAGGCACGCACTTCCGGGTGTCGTGTATCGACTTCGACGATCTCGCCTGTTTCCGCGTCGCGGAGCGTTACAAATCCGACGTCAGGCAATTCGTCCTCACGTGGGTCCGAAACAGTGATGGCGGTTAGATCGTGGCGGCGATTCGAAATGGCAAGCGTCTTTCGCGGCAGATCGCCCAGAAAGTCACTCACGAGAAACACAACGGCTCTTCGCTTCTGGACTCGATTCAAGAATTCCAGCGCGGCTTGGATGTTCGTATCGCGAGCGATCGGATCGATATCGACCAACTGCCGGATCATCCGCAAAACGTGGGCCTTTCCTTTACGAGGCGGGATAAACTCAACAACGTCGTCACAGAATGTTACGAGTCCAACTTTGTCATTGTTCTTCAAAGCCGAGAACATCAGCATCGCTGCTAGCTCGATGACGAGATCAAGCTTGGATTGCCGCGTCGATCCGAACAGCCCGGATGCTGACACATCGACGAGAAACAGCACCGTCAGTTCCCGCTCTTCGCAGTACCGTTTGATGAAGCAATCGCCCGTTCGAGCGGTGACGTTCCAGTCGATCGTGCGAATGTCATCGCCCGGCTGATACTGCCGAACTTCATCGAACTCCATCCCGCGACCGCGAAACACACTCTTGTATTGCCCGGCGAACAGATCGTTGACAGTCCGATTCGCCACGATCTGGATCTGCTGGACTTTGCGGATGATCTCGGCGACGTTGGTAGTCGTCATGGCTTACGGTCAGACTGCGGCGGATTTTTGTTAGCATTGAATCTTCTATGCTATCGCATCACCCAGCAAAGAGTCAGCCCCGGTTTGCCACCTCGTGCCAGGAGTTTCGCCGAAGCAAGGGCGGGCCGCCACGTTGCCGTAGTGGCGCGAAGTACTTGTGGAATTCGCGGGCCGCATTCTTGGCCAAGACTGCTTTGAAGCTGTTACAATCGAAGAGGCGAAGAAGTCTGTAAAGGGATGCCCATGTTGAATTCAGAACACACCATTCTCGCCGAGACACGTCTGCTCGGCGCGGGTCTCTGACCCCGTCGCAGCCGAGTTCTTTTGCGGCCTGGATGCACCCGCGAAGTTTCGCTGTTCCCACAAACCGCCGTTTTTGCCACACTTCCGCGTTCAGCTCGAATTTGGAGGTCGGCATGATGCGTTGCCTGAAGCATCACATTCTTCTCACGATCCTTTCGCTCCTTGTCAGTGGGTTGCTTGCGATCTCAGCCCAAGCACAGCAGGTTCCAGCTAGCAACCCGCCCGACCAACCGGCGGCAACGACCCAACAAGACAACGAGCCCAGCGTCCCCAAAGTCGATCCCGAACTGCAGAAGCGGCTCAAGTCGCCGCAGGCGATGATCTACACGTTTCTCGACTCTGTGAACAACAACCGGCTGCGCGAGGCCGCTTGGTGTTTGGACTTCTCAGGACTTACAGCGACCGAGGAAGCACGGCTCGCGAAAGAACAAGAGCTCGTTTTCAAGCTCAAAGAAGTGCTCGACAAACTGGTCCGAATTGAACCGTCACTGTTTCCAAGCGACCCAGGCGACGATCCAGTCTCACTCAACCAGACTGCCCACGATATCCCTGTCGAAGATCATCCCATCGCCGCAGAAATCATCATCGCCAAGAGTGCCGACGGGTTGTGGCGGTTCAGTCCCGAGACGGTTGCCTCGATCGAGCAATTCCACGAAGATTATCTCGACCGCGATCGCGTGAAGGAAATGACTGCCGAGAATCAAGCAGAGTTACCTTTCCCACTTTGGCTGGCGAAGCAGTTCCCGCCGGAAATGCAGAAGACTCGTTTCCTGCTTCCGATCTATCAGTGGATTTCGCTTGTTGCCGTCGCGCTGCTGGGCTTGATCGCGGACCGACTCACGAGACTGCTGTTGGCTGGTTTGATAGCTGCCTGGTTCCGACTCAAAGACGGCACGCGCGTGCCACTAGTGCGAGACATGTGGCGACCAGTCGGCTTGCTGATGCAAGGTGTGACTTGGTACTTCGCAACGATATTGATCGGTTTGCCGGTCGGTGTGTTAGACGTTCTGCTCGTCTGCTTGAAGTTTTTTGCGATCATTGCAGCGGTGTGGACCGCCTTCCATGTGATCGATCTCTTGTCTCGGGCGATTCTTCGACAGACAGCGAAGACTGACACACGTTTCGATGATCTGTTGGTTCCGTTGGTATCCAAGTCTTTGAAAGTCATGGCGGCATGTGCAGGTGTTCTGATATTCGCGGGGACGTTTGTCGATTGGAAGGTCGCAGGCCTGCTAGGCGGTGTTTTGGGGTTGGGCGGAATGGCCTTGGCGTTTGCGGCGCAAGACGCGATCAGCAACGTGTTCGGATCGCTCACGGTGTTGCTCGATCGTCCATTTGAAGTGGGCGATTGGATCGTGACTGACGGCGTCGAAGGCGAAGTCGAAACGGTTGGGTTTCGGAGCACGCGCGTCCGAACCTTTTACAACTCGGTGATTACGTTGCCGAACAGCCAGTTGACGACTGCCGCTGTCGATAACATGGGTCGGCGCAAGTTTCGTCGCTTCAAGACCACTTTAGGCGTGCAATACGATACGCGCCCGGAACAGATCGAGGCCTTCTGCGAAGGTGTGCGCGAGTTACTGAGACGCCATCGGTACACACGCAAGGATTACTTCCATGTCTACTTCAACGACCTTAGCGACAGCTCGTTGAACATCCTTCTCTATTGTTTCTTTGAATGTCCGGATTGGACGACGGAGCTACGTGAGCGACATCGCCTGCTGGTTGACATCATGAAACTCGCTGAGCGACTCAGTGTGCAATTCGCCTTTCCCACAAGGACGCTGCACATGTTCCCGGGCGATGCGACCGCCAGCGATCCGCCGGTTGATTGCACGGATCCATTACGGGCCGGGCAAACGGAAGCGGCACAGATCGCGGGGAGCGTTCAAGACGAGGAAGGCTAGCCCGAATCATTCTAAATCCGAAGCGTCCGCGAGGAAGTCCATGTATCTCCTTCGCCGACGCCTTTTGAAGGTTTCGGATCGCCAGTCCCGTAGGGACGACATACAATAGCCTGGGGCGTAAGCCCCAGGTAGACGGACAAAACCAAACGCCGAAAGCCCCGGAGGGGCGACACAAGCGAACTCGCTGATCTATGTCGCCCTATGGGGCTCGTGATCGTGTAGCCCTCAATTCCTGGGGCTTACGCCCTACGCTATCGTATGCCGCCGCTCTGCGGCTAACACGATTGCGCAACTTCAAAACTGACGCTTCGGGTTACTTTGCACAGAGTCTTAGGAAAGAAAGTCGCTGCGCCTTCTCACCAAACGGGTTGCGAGGATAATTCCGAGCTCGTGAATGCTTCGTACTATTAGGCGCGAAAGCTACTTCGACTCAGCCTGTTCGGCTGCGAAGGCAAACGATCCTTCGCCCGTGATACTGTCGCTAGTAATCGTCGGACACCAATATCGTTCGACATGTCCGATGATCGCGTTCAGGCCGCTGAAGTGAGCGCCGGGATCGCGATGATAGGAATCGGTGAGGTCGCGGCAGAGCACGACGTTCTTGCCGAGGTAAACCATCTGGCGAATCCCGAACGGTCTGCCAAGCACGCAGCGGTTCGTATGCACTCCCATGACGATTACATTTTTGATATCTTCCTCCGAAAGCAGGTTGTACACTTCCTGGCCGTTATCGCTGATCGCGTCTTTGTCATCGATCTTCAGCGTCACAATCTGACTGGTCCAGACGCGTTTGTCCGGCCCGCAGGGTTCCGGCAGATCACACGAACAACCCGCGCACTCCAGCTTCTCGGACAGTGGACCCTCTCGATCCGGATTGAAGTAGTTCCATTGAAACTTGATATCGGTTTTGGCCAAGGGAGCGGCTTGAGCACGCTTGCGGGCAGTGGCCTCTTTGTAGTAGTCCATGCAGTTGCTGGGCGCGTGAACAATCAAGATGCCTCTGCGTCGTGCGGCTTCCAACACCTTGTTCATATGCGGCGCCATCTCGACGACGCGCTGGGCAGCCGATTTGCAATGGTGATCGTTCCACATGTCAACGACGACAATCGCGGTTTCGCTCGGTTTCCACTCTGCCTTCGAATTCACCGTAAGGAACGCGCGACCACGACTTGCTTCTGTAGAGCGACTTCCCACGTGTCGCCAGAGGCTGTTGTGGTGAGGATGCAAAGGAGAGGCAGTAGGATGAAGCGCGCGTTCATGAGTTTTCTCCAAGATGGCGGTGACCCATTCTAGCATGGGTGCTGCAAAGATGGCATCAAACCACCGCTGGGCTTGTCTGCAGCAGAACCATCTCGCGGTACTTGCCGTCCGTGGCCATTAGGACTTCGTGCGTTCCGACTTCCGTAATGAGTCCGCCCTCCAGCACGGCGATGCGATCGGCGCTGGTGATAGTACTCAAGCGGTGAGCGATCACGAAGCATGTTCGATCCTGCATCAGCTCGGTTAGGCTCGCTTGGATGAGCCGCTCGCTTTCCGTGTCGAGGTTGCTGGTGGCTTCGTCCAGGATGAGAATGCACGGATCTGCCAACACAGCTCGGGCGATCGCAATCCGCTGGCGCTGTCCGCCACTCAGTTTGACGCCACGCTCTCCGATGATCGTGTCGAAGCCCTTGGGCAAGTCCCGTATGAACTCGTACGCGTTCGCAATCTCGGCAGCTCGCTGAATGTCGCCATCAACGAGATCGCGTCCGCCGTAGGCAATGTTCGCGGCGACCGTGCCATCAAAGAGAAAGACATCTTGTTCGACCACACCCAACAGAGCCCGATAACGCTCGACATCGAGATCGCGTAGATCCCGTCCATCCAACAAGACACGACCGCCGGTCGGATCGTAGAACCTCGCGACCAAGTTGCAAAGCGTGGTCTTTCCCGCACCGCTAGGTCCGACCAACGCAATCGTCTCGCCGGGCTGCACGTCGAGCGAGATGTCTTGCAAGGCGAACACATCGGCTCCGGGGTAGCTGAAGCAGACCTGCTCGAAAGACACTCGGCCGGCGACGTTTGCTTTGTTGACGGCCTGGGATTCGTCGGCTTCCATTTCTCGCGGCTCGTCAAATAAGTCGAGCACACGATCCAGACCCGACAGACTGTTTTGAAACTGAGCCGCACTCTGAGCCAACACGGCAAGCGGCTCAAGCAACATCAGGAGATAGACGACGAACATCGTCAACTCTCCGAGAGTTAGCTGTCTTTGGAGAACTCGATAGCCCCCGTACAGGATTAATGCCGCGCTGGCGGTTGGAATGAGTGCCGCCCAAACGATCTCGACTGTTCGGGTCCACCACCAGGCGTATAACTCTTGGCGACCCATCAAGTGGTTGCCGCGCATGATGCGATTCGTTTCGGCTCGTTGCCGTCCAAAAGCGCGAACGACCCGCATGCCGCCGAACGACTCGGTCGCCAACGCATCGACTTGTTCTCGCTGTGCACGGATTCGTCTATGTTGAGGTCGGATGCGACTGATCCACGTGCGATGTGTGATGTAGACCAGTGGCACAATGACGACCGCACCGATCAGCAAACGCCAGTCAACCCACGCCAGAATACATAGACTCCCGGTCAATTGGATCACGGCTCGCCACGGGTTGTAGAGCATTCCGAAGACAAGCTCACCGACGCTGCCTGCATCCTGGCGCAAGATACTCGCCGCGCCGCCCGATTTCAGTTCCTGCACGCGATGCAAAGGCAATCTCACTGCATGCGCAAACACTTTCTGCCGGACCGACATTTGAATCAGCTTCGTCACACGTGTCGCATGCCAGCGGCCCCAGATATGGATGGCAGTCTTGACCAGTGAGATGAGTAAGACGCAGGCGGTAATGCGCACCAGCAGCGGCCACGGCTCGCGTGGCACCCACTTGGGCATCGTCGCCGGCATCGGCTCGTCGCCGAGCACGTAATCCACGACCAACTTACTTGCTGCTGGCGGCAGCAGGGCCAGCAGAGTAGCAACGGTTAGCGTCGCTAAAGACAATGCAACGGAGAGGCGGTGTCCACGAAGCAATCGCAGGAAACTAGTAGCGAGTGCGAACGAAGATCGCTCTCGGCTAGGATTGCCGTCGGCGCGCGGCTCGCCGTTGCTCTCTAGCTCGGCTTTGTACTGCTCGAACCGTTGTCGGCTCAAAGGGGCGTGTTGCGTCATGGTCTCATTATATCCAGATGGACAGATATCTCTTAGAGTGCATCTGGGAAGGACACACGTCGGTTCGGTCTGCCCTTGGTCGGGGGCGGCAACTTGTAACACTAGCCATTCTGTGCCGCATCAGTACACGCTGTGGCGAACATTCCCGATAACAAACGTTGAGTCCGGTAACTGGTGCGCTCAGCGCGCCCGAGTACTCTGCTGGTGTTCGGAGGGTGAGTGAGATCATTGCCGCCGCCATAGATGTTCCGTTCGGTCGAACCGTCGTTGTAAACCTCCGCCCTTAAAAAAGCAGAATGTCCCCTTTGATCCGCCTCGATTCGAGGACTCGTCGTTTCGCTCTTCCACAATTCACACTTCCCTCTGTGCGGCCGCGCGGAATGCGCACTGGGCCAATGTCCGGCCCGTGCGCAGCGGCGTAACCCAACTCGCCAAACCACGAAAGGGCTGCCTCTTCGACGGTAGACTCGTTAAGCAAGTCATCTTTGATTCGATCTAGGCCATGTGACGGTCTTACGTCACACAAACTTAACCGCTGTGCCATTGGCGAATATCTCTATCGCTTGTCGAGCATTGTTGCCTGTACTCGTGACGGCAATTCGGTATTCAAACTGGCAGTTTATCACTCCATCGCCTCCTAGCTTATACGCAGTCGATCTTAACTGTTCCTTCACTTTGTCAAACGCCGCATTCGGATCTGCGGACTTGCCGTAAGAAAAGAAGCCTCCTGCCTTACCACTATCTCCATCAACAGCGAAGACTGTATCAATGATCTTGAAATCATACTTGGCCGGTGGCGCACAGGTTGATACTGTCATGTCCTCCCAACGCTTTCTATCGCGCTCTTCGGCGTCGCGCATGGCAAGTTTATTTCTTCCCATCGCCTCGTATGTCTCGGCGAGGTCCGGAAATAGGCCACGGACATCGTTTGCCATCTTCCAAGCGCCGTCCTCTCCCTTTCGGACTGACGTATCTCGGTCGATGTGTCCCTCAGATGCTGCGGAGACGAGTTGTTCTTGGGTAATTGGTCCGGTGATCTCACCCATTACTTGGTAGTACCAATCGTTCGACATGATCCCTTCTCCGTATGAGGCTGATGTCAAGCAAAAGCATTGATCTGTACTCTCAGCACATGACTCTACCCGGTGTTGCGCTCCGTTTTTACTCTGTGTCGCTCGGCTCGTACTCACTAGTGTCGAGTTGCTTGATGAGAGGGCGAAATCTGTCGTGCATTGCTGCGAGTGTCTTGGCTAACCACGCACGTTGCTCGGGCCACGATGCGCGATCGGCGGGGTCAGTATCATTTCGTTGCGACGCAACATGGCTCTGCTTTTTCTGGGGCATTTCACGCCAGTCCAGGTTCTCATCCAATGCGGCCTCTATGCTCTGTTTCTGTTTGGCGAGTAAATGAAAATAAGCCTTCGCGTCCTTGCCACCGCAAACGAGAATCACGCCAATTCGCTTGTCGCGAGTGTTGGCGAACGTGTAGAGAACAAAGTCCGATCGTCCAATGGCGAAGTTATTCCAGTATTGAGGCAGCGTCTTCGTTCCGCGAATATGCTCGGCGTGGACGGATAACACCTTTTGAAATTCAGTCCAGTATTCAAGTTGCAGTCTTTGAGTTTCTGAGATTTCGGCGTCTTTCAGCCGATTTGCCGCACCCGAAATCGACCGAGTCCAAGCGTTTGGCTTCGACACGATGTTGAATTTTTGCGCGACAGGTGATTCGCCGATCTGCCAAAGTTCAACCTCAAGTCCAAAGAAATTGAATTCGTCGTTGGCTATGTCGATGAGCCAGTCCAGTCCCGCTCGATGTTCCTCGGTGAAGCGGGCGGCTATCCACACAATCGTGACAGCATTGAGACCCGCCGCGTAGGTCATCAATTGACCGAGATGTGTATGATCCGTTCGCTCCAATTGGTTCTCGACTAGAACCAATGATTGCTCGCAGTGTCTTTGCACAAGATGTCAGCGCGAAATGGCCCAACGTCTTTCTCTTGAGCCTCCACTTCCAGGTCAATCCCAATGGCATCGCCAAGCAGCTTAATGTTCACTTCCTGCGCCAGCCACGGCGTGAAATCGCCGGCTTCGCTTGCCCACGCCTCCCGGAGATCGATCCTTTCGAGTCGCCCGAGATGTTCGTCGTTAGTTGCCATATTCAAGAGTCCCGGTGCGGGCTATGAGTTCCTTGGTGTTCCTGATGGAGCGTTGCGAAGTAGGGGAGCATTGCCGCGACATCTTGCTGATGGCGGATCGACTCCGTTACAACAATATCCTACTGCCGAATGACTACGTATTACCGGGGCAGGATACGCTGACGTTCGCCGGTGGCGTTGCGGCTTTAACTGAACAGATTAACTTGCTGGTGGCTGTGCGTTGCGGCGAGTATCATCCGCCGATGTTGGCCCGCGACATCCAGCCTCGACGACATGCTCGAAGGGCGACTGACGATCAACATCATCTCGTCAGATACCCACACAAGGACGAGTGTGAGCTGTTCGCGAAATACGTTCTTCCGCGATTGAAGATGCTTGGCCAGGGAACAGAAACGGTGCGTGCCAGATCCGGTGACACCGCTGGCAACGGCCCCAAGGCAGTAGCTCAAGAATCGCGTTCCTTCAATTCGTCACGCAGACGCTGTAGTTCGGCCTGCAAGTCAGCGATCTTGGCTTCGGCAGCTTCACGCCGCACTTGTTCCACTTCACGCCGCACTTGTTCCACTTCCCGCGCCTGCTCCGCCACGTCCTCCGCCTCGGCAGACGTCAGCAAGACTTGCTGTGTCGCTGCATCGCGCATCACAAGGTTGATGCCGTCGAGACGCATCTCGATGTCCAACTGCTCGCACATGACCCAGCCGTCGGCGTCGGGTTCGATCCGTTCGTAACCCGTACCGTAACTACCGCTGCCGAGCCGAAAGCCTTGCAGCGATGGTTTCAGATACTCGGCGACCGGGTCGTACAAGAAATACTCGCCGACACCGATCTGCTCAAAGATGTGTGGCTTAAAACCTTCGTCGTCCGCTCTCGTACTGCGACTTGTGAGTTCGAAGATCACGTTCGGTGTGCGGCCCTCGTCCCAGATCTTGAAGACGCGGCGATCGCGTTGTTCGCAGTCAAGCACGATGAACTGATCGGGCACAAAAAAACGAGAAGGGCTTCCTTCTTGATAGTACACCAACATATTGCTGCCCACATAAACGCGTTGGCCGGCATACCGACGTCGCAGCATGTCTCGGATCCGAAACGTCCATTCAATGTGCGCATCAGTCTCGCCCACGGGCTTGCCATCCGATTCTGGATATTCGGTTTCGTTCGTCGATGGAACAATGCTCATCTTCGTTTTCCTGTACCGCAACGCTCGTTACGTACTTTGATTCTAGTCGATCGATGCTCGATCGGGAAACAGTCACCACCAAACTGCTTGTCCACATTCACGGCTCGTTGTAGCCTGTAGCCCTGTTTCGACGTTTCTTCAAGTATCGGCGGGAGCTTCCTCGTGTCTGCAGGTAACGACCCCACATCACGTTGGTACGAAGGCGTTACGAAGTATCAGTGGCTTGTCTTAGCGATCGCCTCGGCGGGCTGGGTCTTCGACATTTACGAAGGACAGATCTTCAACATCACCCGCAATCAGATGTTGGCCGATGTTCTGGGCACGTCGGGGAACGAACTTGATGTCAGGAAGTATGGTGACATGTTCCTGGGCATCTTTTTGCTCGGTGGAACATTCGGAGGCTTGTTGTTCGGTTCGATGGCGGATCGCTACGGCCGACGTCCGATCATGATCGTGACGATCTTGATGTATTCGCTCTTCTCGGGCCTGACCTTCTTTGCGGATTCATTATGGCAGGTTGCTGCCCTGCGATTCCTTGTGGCGATGGGCGTGGGTGGCGAGTGGGCGGTCGCGGCCAGCTTGGTGGCCGAAGTCTTTCCCACCAAGGCGAGGGCTCACGCGTCGGGCATCTTTCACGCGTCCAGTGTTTTGGGAACCTGGATGGCGGCGATCGCTGGATGGGCTGTCGGTGCGAACTGGCGGTATGCGTACTTGTTCGGCGTCTTGCCGGCGCTGCTGATCTTGTGGGTGCGGGCCAGCGTCAAGGAACCGGCGACGTGGGAGGCTCGCAAGGCAGACAAGAGCGGCAAGAAGCTCGGCAGCTTCCGCGATCTGCTGCTGAATCGGCAGTGGAACGGTTACGCCTTCCTGGGCATGGCGCTTGGTGCAGTTGGCCTGGGGACCTTCTGGGCAGTTACCGTTGCGGGCCAGGACCTCGCCCGAGACATGCTACTGGCCAACGGAGTCGATAAAGCGACGGCTGCCAGTAAGGCGAAGCTTGCTTACGGCATCATTCAGACGACGGGTGGCGGGTTGGGCCTGTTGATGTTCGGTCCGCTATGTGCCCGCTTCGGGAGAAGGCCGACTTTCATGGCATTCCATCTGCTGGCGTTCTTGGTTGTGCCGATCGTCTGCTTCGTGCCGCAAAGCTACACGATGCTGCTGATTCTCCTACCAATCTTCGGTTTCTTCACGCTGGCGATGCACGCGGGATACGCGATCTACTTTCCGGAGCTATTCCCCACGCATCTGCGAGCCACCGGAACCAGCTTCTGTTTCAACGGCGGCCGCGTCTTAGCTGTGCCTGTGTTGTTCTTCTCTGGCTGGTTGAAAGCACAGGAAGGGATGGAACTCGGAGTTGCCGCGACTGGACTGGGTTCTTTGTTCTTAGTTGGTTTTGCGTTGATGTTCCTGTTGCCCGAGACCAAGGGACGAGAACTGCCGGAGTAAGTTTCAATGAGCGAAACCAAGGTTCGCTTCGGACTGATCGGTTACGGTTTGTTTGGCGCGCATCACGCGAATGCGATCGCGAACTGCGACGACGCGGAATTAGCGGCTATCGCGGTTCGCTCCGAGGCAAGTCAGGCTGCGGCGCGCAAGACACATGTGGCCGCGGATGTTTACGGCGACTATCGCGAGTTATTGGCGCGTGATGATATCGATGTTGTATCGGTTGTCGCGCCGAACAAGGTGCATCATGAAGTTGGCACAGCGGTTCTCGACTCAGGCAAGCACCTGCTGCTTGAAAAGCCGATGGCTTTGCAACTGTCACATTGCGACGAGTTGATTGCGTTAGCAGCATCGAAGGGCCTCGTGTTGGCGGTCGGACACGAGTTGCGGTTGTCTTCGCTGTGGGGTGGAGCGAAGCGGTTGATTGACGATGGAGCCATCGGTGAGCCGCTGCATGTGCTGATCGAACTGTCTCGCTTTCCGTATCGCGAGGGCTCAGAGGGCTGGCGATACGACATCGATCGAGTCGGAAGCTGGATACTGGAAGAACCGATTCACTTCTTCGATCTAGCGCGATGGTATTTGGCCGGACGCGGTGAGCCGGTTTCAGTTTATGCCTGTGCCAACTCGCGGCATCCTGACAATCCGAAGTTACTCGATAACTTCTCGGCCATTGTTAACTTCGACGGAGCGTATGCGGTTATTTCCCAGACTTTAGCCGCGTTTGGTCACCATCAGACGGCCAAGATCACCGGAACGAAAGGGACGATTTGGGCGTGGTGGAGTGCGGCCGATGCGCGCTCGGACAAGCCGACGTTCGGTCTGCGGTACGGTCTGGGCGACGATGTGAACGAGATGGAATTCGATAAGCCGACCGGCGAATTGCTTGAGTTGGCAGACGAAGTCGCGGCGATGGCGAAGTGTGTCCGTGAAGGTACAACGCCACCATGCACGGGAAACGACGGCCGTTGGTCAACGCTGCTTTGTTTGGCTGCCGAGCGAGCAGTGGACGGTGCTTCTCCGATTGTGATCGACGAGTTCCTACGTGAATCGCAATGAAAAGTTAGCCTATCGCGTTCTGTTCACAGCCGCCGCGATCTACAACATCGTATTCGCTGTTTGGAGTGGCCTAGCGTCTCATCAATTCTTTGCCATGGTCGATGCTCCCGTTCCTGACGGCTGGCGGTTTGTCGCTCCGATCGTCGGTCTGTTCGCACTATGTTACGCCTACGCAGCCTGCTGGCCCGAACGCATAACGAGTACGCTCGCGGTCGGGCTGGGGCTGGCCAGCAAGGTCGCTGGCCCACAGTTCTGGTTGATGGCGCTGATGATGGGTGAGTCAACGCCACGACTGTTCCCGTTGCTTCTTGTTGGCGGCCTCCTCTGGTGGCTGCCGTTCATCGTCTACCTGACTCGACGACTACCATTCCGAGCCGTCGTGCCTATCGCGTGGTGCTTTGGGATTCATCTGTTCGCGAACATCTATCTCTTGCGAGTGGCCGGCGGAACGGAACTGGTTGAAAGTCTCGCGCAACGTCAAGCGTTTGTGCTGGAACGGACTTGGCTGTGGGTTGCGACGTGGCTCTTTTGGTCACTGTCGTCGATCAGCCTGCTCGGCTTCTGCGCCGCTTGGGCGACCAGAATCAAGCAATCCCGTAGCTCGATTGCATTCGCACTCGCGGTGATTGCCGTTGGGGTCGGTTTCGATCTATACGGCGAGACCGTACTCATCACTCGGGCGACGCGCGATCAGTCGGTGGCGGAGTTCACTTCCATCGTGCGGCAGTACCAGTTCGTTGGGCCGGGAGTTGCGAACGGTCTGTACTGCGTGGGTGGAGTTATGCTGAGCATTCTTTCCTGGCGAGCAGGGTTTCTGCGCGGTACGGCAGGAATCTTGGGGTTCCTGGTGTGGGTGGTTGGCTTCGGCTTGACGGCCGCCGCGTTCGCGGATCATCGCTTGGCGATGATCGCCTGTGGAGGAGGAGTCATGCTGTTGTTTCTGCCTTGGTCGCTGCTCGTTGCGGTAACCATGGTCTTGGCCGCTCAAGGTCGCAGTACCGAAACGCCGTCTGCTTCCAGCAAGCCAAGCAATTCCTCCGCGCCCAGAAGTTCGTAAGCGGTTGTCGCTCCGCCTGATACCGGTTCGCCTTGGCATAGCCGCAGCGCTGCATAGACGGCCGGCAATGCTGCCATATGCTGACCGTGCTCGGCCACCACTGCGGACGCTGACTGCTTGTTTCCGTCTTTGTCGAACAACTCGACCGCTATCGCACCTCCGGAACAACCGACTCTTCTCGTAAAGTGATTCAACGAAATTAGCTTCGGGAGGAGATACGTTCCTAAGTGTGGAGCGTATGTGGCAAAAGAACCGAACAGTGCCGTCGCGATTCGCAACTCCAATCCGACTTTAACAACAAGCGAGCTCGCGCCAATCTGCTCCGGCAACAAATCGTAGTCAGGACTGTCGAAGTTCAAGACGATGCGACGACCGAATGGTGGTGGCAAGTCAACCGTTTCCGGATCGCGAAAGCCGCGAAGTTCTCCTTGAGGCGCACGAATTGTTCGTCCGAGCAGCCGCGCTGCCGAGCGAACGGCTGCCGTGCCCTTCGCATTGTCGTTCCCAATGAAGAGCGTTATGCGAGCGTGAGCTGGATCGGTTGTTAGGACTTTGCGTAAGGCAATCGCCAACGCGCCGGAGATGCCTGGCAACGAGGAGCAACCGTAAATCGCGGTCAACCCCGCCGCGGCAAAGGCATCACGGCGTTCGCGAACTCGGCTCGCATATTCTCGGTCATCGGTGATATCGACGTAATGGCAACCTGCCTCAACGCAACTCTCAAGCAGTGTGTCGTTGAACGACTTAAAAGGACCGGCACAGTTGATCGCGACCTGTACACCCTCTATCGCAGCATGACATGAGCTGTGCTCGTTCAGATCTGCTCGGACTGCTGCACACCCGATGTCTGCCGCAACTTCTTCCGCCCGGTTCAAGTTGCGTCCGGCGACTATGACGTCGATCGCGCGATCATGCAACTCCCTTGCGACGATCGAACCGAAGACGCCCGCGCCGCCAAAGACAACGCACTTAGGCATCAACGGACTTACCGCTGTTCGACAACAGCTTCAGCAGAATGGCCCGCAATTGCCGCACCTTCAAAGGCATCGGCAAGAGAACACGATGTTCCCCTCCGCGCGCCTTGCGAGCATATTCCTGGTGCCTTTCAGACAGAAAGAGGATTGCAGGAATGTCCTTGGTGTCTTCGTTCTCACCGAAAGAATTGAAAGCATCCAACGCTTCTTCGGCCATTTCCGTCGTGCAAAAGATGACACACTCAGCGGGTTGCTCAATTCCGTCGAATCGCCCCAACGCCCGCTCGGCATCACCTACGATCAGCACACGATAGCCGCGTCGTTTCAGCAAGTCCCTTAGCGTGTCTTGCATTTCGATGTTGGATTCGACGATCATGACGCTGCGTCCTTCGCCCTCGCGGTCGAGCTTCTTCCCCTCACCTTCTTCGGCAGCGGTTTCGCCGTGCTCCAGCCGCTGCTTCACTTTGTGCAGGTCGGAGAGCATCTCGCCGGGTGTCTGGTAACGTCTCTCCACATTAAGGTCCATCGCCTTGTTCACGACTGCGATCAGCGAAGGTGGGAGATCGGCATCGTGCTGGGTGAGCGGTGTGACTTCGCGAAAACGCGTGGCACTCAACCGCTCGGATCGCTCGCGAGATTCCAACAAAGGCGAAACACCCGTCAACAGATGATACAGCATGCAGCCAGCGAAATAGATGTCGCTTCGCTTGTCTCCCTTGTGCACACGGGTCATGCGTTCCAGTCCGGCGTAGTCGATACTACGCGAACTAGTCGTTATCACACCGGTCTTCTTCGCGTTCTTTTCCTTCTCACTGGCGGCCATAGCAGCCAGACCGAAGTCCACGAGTTTGCCCCGACCGGTGCTGGTGAGAAGCACATTCGACATCTTCATGTCACGATGTGTTACACCTTTGCCCACGGCGAAGTCCAAACCCGAGGTGACATCCGAGATGATCTGGATCGACTCAAGCGGGTTGAATTTCCCACGCTTCTTCAATATCTCACGCAGGTCGTCGCCTTCGACGAACTCCATCACCATATAGTAGCGTTCTCGCTCGGCACCAAAATCGTAAACGGGCACGATGTTCGGGTGCCGCAGTTCCTTGACCATGTTGGCTTCGCGGAGGAAATGATCTTGCTTCTCCATGTCGTCGCTATGGCGATTTCGTAGGACCTTGATGGCGACGACTTTGCCCGTCTCGACGTGGGAGCCACGATAGACCCTGGCGAATGTTCCAGCTCCAACTAAGTAGCGGATCTGATACTTACCGTAGATGTAGCCATACCGCTCCCCGGCGAGTACGCGGTCGATCTGCCAATTTGTCAACAGTCCCTTGCGGAGCATGACAGACGTTAACTGTTCCAACGATGCGTCGCGTGTGCCAAGCTCGGACCAAGCGGAATCGACTTGGATGTTGTCTAGCACTCCAATGTCAAAGACGCGCTGGGCGAACTTCTCCGCAGTCCACTGCTTTTCTGGCAACGGTTCGGACATCGATATTCAGCCTTCCTCTTCTCCCACGACACAGCATCAGAGCGACGCTCGCATCGGCCCGACGTGCTAACCTATTCATAGTATTCGACTTTCATCGCCGTCGCAACGCGAGCAGACGCAAAGAATTTACCCCTCACCGGCTGTACAGGCGCACCGTTTACTTCACGGCAGCATCACGCGCCCGCCGCTACAGACGATTGTTTGGCCGGTCGTGAAGGACGACAAGTCGGAAAGGAGAAACAATACGGAATCAGCGACATCTTTCACGTTCCCAACCCGCCCCATCGGAGTTGATGCGATGAGGGCATCCAGTTGAGTTTGATCGACGCCGCTAATGATCTCCGTGTCGATCAACCCGGGAGCGACCGCGTTGATCCGGACGTTGTGGGCCGCCAGTGGCTCGGCCACACTCTGAGTCAGCGCAACCATACCGGCTTTGCTGACGGCATAGGCGATTGACATGGGCCGCGGAGCGAGCGCACTGATCGAAGACACGTTGACGATGCGACCATACCCTCGCTCCATCATGCCATCCTTCACAGCCCAGATGACGTGAAACGCGCCAGTGAGATTACTGTCCAGCGTCCGCTGCCACAATTCTGTGGTCGTTTCGGCGTGTGAAACGAAATCGAAGATCCCAGCATTGTTGACGAGCAGATCGATCGGCCCTAGCGAAGCCTGGACATCGTTAACGAGCCTCGCAACTTCCGCTTCCTTCGAGACATCGGCTCGCACGGTCAACGCCCTCGCGCCGGCAGCTTCAACCGACTCGGCCGTCTCGCGTGCGGCAGTTTCATTCGAGCGATAGTTCACGGCGACGCTGGCCCCTGCTTCCGCCAGCCGTTCGCAACAAGCGCGGCCGATTCCGCGCGATCCACCAGTCACCAGAGCGACGCGTCCGCTGAAGTCAATCGTTGGTCTGCTCATCTTTCGGATCCTATTAGGGGAGCTTGGCGGCTGAGACTCGCGTCTCGGTTGCGACTCGGCAACATCCTGGTACGATGATCGCGTCGCTACGATCTGATACTCGACGTGAACTATTCTGACGTCGCGCCAAGCTAACGTCCACAACCGAGGTCGAACACGATGAAGTTCGCGATTTGCAACGAGACTTTCCAGGACTGGCCTTTTGAAAAAGCCTTCGCCTTCGCCCACGAGTGCGGATACACCGGCGTCGAATTCGCTCCGTTCACGATTGACAAGAACGCCTACAACATCTCGGCCGAAAAGCGAGCGGAAGTTCGTAAGCAGGCAGAAGATGCAGGTTTGCAGCCGATCGGGTTGCACTGGCTGTTGGCCTTCACCGAAGGTTATTACCTGACGTCGCCCGACGCAGACGTGCGGAAGCGAACAAGCGCGTACATGGAGGAGCTAACGCGGCTGTGCAGCGACCTGGGCGGCAACATTCTCGTGCTCGGTTCGCCGATGCAACGCAACCTGTTGCCTGGCGTTACACACGAGCAAGCGATGGAATACGCAGCCGACGTGCTGAAGGGAGCGATACCAGTCATGGAGGATCTTGGCGTTACGCTCGCTCTCGAGCCGTTGGGCCATGAAGAAGGCGACTTCCTCCGCACGGCGGAGCTTGGTATCAAGTTGGCTCAGATGGTCGATTCGCCGAACTGCAAGTTGCACTTGGACGTGAAAGCGATGTCCACGGAAAAGAAGTCGATTGTTGATGTGATCCGCGACAGCAAAGAGTGGATGGTGCACTTTCACGCGAATGATGCCAATCGCCGCGGGCCTGGCATGGGCGACATCGACTTCGTGCCCATCCTGCAGACCTTGAAGGATATCGACTATCAAGGCTGGGTCTCGGTCGAAGTATTCGACTACGATCCTGGTGTCGAGACGCTGGCGACAGAGAGTATTCGGAATCTGCAAGCGTGTTTGGAGACGGTGTCGTAGCTTTCGTTGGAGTTCCGGCTTTAGCCGGTCTTCTGATCAGCGCCCCGGATGCCGCCTAAAGGTGGGACTCCAACAACCCTAAACCGCGCCCGCCTTTAACTCAGCCAGATGCTGAGCCGTCCCGACCAAGCGATCCCAGTTCTCGTAGACATAGTCGGGCGGGCCGCCGATCTGGGCCACGACTTGGGCAACTTGCTCGGTGGCAACCATCTCGATGGCATCCCACGGACAGACCAGCAACTCGTAGGGATTGCTCTTCTTCTGAGGAATGTGGACGCAGACCTCACAGCCGACGCAACGCTCGATGTCGATCTCGCACCAAGATTGATTGCCCTTCACGCCCCAGTCCATCGACTTCATTTCGATGCAATCGACTGGGCAGACCTCCAGACACGATTCACAGCCGGTGCAGTTATCAGCGTTGATGACCGCTAATTCCTTCGGCAGCTTCTTTCGCGGTCCCTTTTTAGCCATCGACGGTGTCCTTGGGCGTAAGCTAACTCGATGTTTCGTCCTGAGATACGTTCACCGCACCCAATCGGCTGCGAAATGCGTCTAGCAAGTATAGGTACTGATCCGTCGAGGGCCAACCGCTTCCGTAGGTCACTTTCGCCGAAAGTGACCGGTGCTGCCCCGTGCCGACTTGGTTTCTAGGCCAATCACCCCAATTGTCAATCATCGAGACGCATGAGCGGACATGCAGTGACAGCGGGGCTACGTGCGGGGCCTCACCGTGACGTGTCACTTTCGGCGAAAGTGACCTACTTGGGAATGCTCTCGCCCCGCAAAAGGTCTTCATACGACTGTCGCTCGCGCACGAGATGAGCGGCACCGTCCTTCACCAGCACCTCGGCGGCCATCGGCTTGGAGTTGTAGTTCGAAGACATTACGAAGCCGTATGCACCGGCACACTCAATCACTAGATAGTCGCCCAGGTTGGCCACCGGAAGCGAACGCTTCGCAACGAACCCACCTTCTTCTTGCGTGAAGATGTCACCCGATTCACAGAGCGGTCCGCCAACAACCACATCGTGCATCGGTCGATCGAGTTCGCCGGAACTCGGTGCGATCGAGATCGGATGGTACGAACCGTACATGATCGGCCGAGCCAAGTTGTTGAAGCCGGCATCAACGACATAGAACTTGTTATCGCCCATCGTCTTGACCGCGCGAATCTCCGCGATCAAGTAACCGCTCTCAGCGGCGATGTAACGCCCCGGTTCAATCTCGAGCGATATCTTGTGTCCGAACTCTTCTTCGAGCTTCTTTCGCGTGGTGTCCCACAGGCCAAAGTACTGCTCGATGTCAATAAACGATTCGTCTTCCTTATACGCAATTGGCAAACCCCCACCGGCGCTGATGCTCGTGATCGTTCGGCCAACTTCCAATGCCGCCTGCTCCATCGAACCACAGACCTGAGCAAGGTGCTCCAAATCCGTCCCCGAGCCGATGTGCATGTGCAAGCCGGAAACGCAGACGCCGTGGCGGTCGACTCGTCGGAGGCAATCATCCAATTGCTCGTGCCAGATGCCGTGTTTTGATTGATCACCGCCAGTGTTCGTTTTTTGACTGTGACCGTGCCCGAAGCCAGGATTGATTCGCAGCGTAATGTTTCGGCCAGGGGCGACTTCGCCCAACTGATCGATCATGTTGGGAGAGCCACAGTTGACGTGAATGTCATGTTTGACAACGAGATCGAGCGAGTCTTTGTCAAAGATGTCGGCTGTGTAGACGATGGCTGGCGGTTCGCCGCCGGGCTTGAAGCCAGCCGCAAAGGCTCGATGAATCTCGCCGGCGCTGACGGAATCGACAACCGCGCCGTGCTGACGGACCAAGTCAACGACCGTGAGATTCGAATTGGCTTTTTGCGCGTAACGAATTGCGTCGAAGGCACGCAGATCATTCAGACGCTCGATGATCTTGGCTGCATCATAGACGTAGGTTGGAGTGCCGTATTGCTTCGCGAGTTCGGTGACGGCGACTCCGCCGATCTCTGTGCGAATCGACGGGAATGTGGCGACGGTGGGCATTACTACCGAAATCTCTGTGTGGATTGGAATGAGACGCGCAGATTGCACGTTAGCTCATCAAAGGCGGGAAGTACAGGCAGTCACTCGGACAAGGAAGGCTAGTGCCGCAGATTGGAACCAACCTTGAAGGGAAGGCATATACGGTTTCCTTACCCACACTCCTCCACCGACCCCGCGTCGGTGGAAGTGTGACTGAAGGCTACTCGCGATGAACGATGGAGACAGACCCCGCCGACCCTGCGTCGGTGGACCTCATGACGAGTCATGGCTTCCACCGACACAGGGTCGGAGAAGGCCGGAATGTGAGTCCAACTGAACCTTGTTTCCCAATCAAGGTCACGGCACTAGCAGGCCGTTCGGTTCCGAAGAGGGAATCGTCCGGAGAAGAGAGCCCTCTCCCGGAGGGAGAGGGAACTCAAAACGGGTCGCGATCACGAGCGTTCTGCAACTTCGCGGCCTGACCGATCAACTGAAGAACATCTTCCTCAACTTCCAAGCGATAGGTAACGCCTCGCTCGATCGGAGTTCCCGTAATCGAAATCCGATCTTTGCCGTTGCCGTTCTTCAGCGCCTCGGCCAATCCGGCAATGATCGGATCGTCCTGCACCGAAGCCGCAAACGCCATGATAGGCGCCAGAGCGATGTTAAGTTCCATCGGCAGCGTCTCTTCCGCCGCAGCATCAGCCGACTTATCGATGACTTGTTTCAACAGTTCGGCCGAGCGATCTCCAAAACCAACGTAGATACTCTTTGCGCCGGTCCCAACGGTAACCACGATCTCCTCGCCGAGGATCTTTCGTGCTTCCTCTTCGTCTTCCGGCACGGGAGCTTTCAACGTATGAAAGCTGACTCCAGCATGCTGATCGACGTCGAACTTCACTTCCACGCCGGGAGCGTCTTCGGCCTGCTTCGCCAATTCGGCCAGACGCTGCAGGTTCTTCTTGATTGCCTGGCCGTCGGCAATGAATCCGCCCGCGATGAAGTTGATTTCGCCGGGGGCGAGCAACAGAGAGCCGCCACCGCTCAGTTTGCCTTCCTCGACAGTGGACTGCAGCACGTCGATCAACGCACCGACAATGTCCTTTGCCTCGGCTCTCGCCTCGTCATTGGGAAGGTCATCGTCTTTGTCTATTTCCTTCAGCGCCTCTTCCCGCATGACTTTGACCATCGCCAGCATCTGCTCGACATCTTCTTTCGCCAGCGGTGTTGTGAAATGGAACGTCGCTGCCGCATCTTCCCGCAGAAAATCGGAGTAGTCGCTGGTCGTGTTCGAGTACTGACCGATCTGGCTTGCGAGCTTCGTTCCCTCGAGGGCGGTCACGCTCAGGTCGAGGTAGGTCTTGGCTGCTTCGCTGTCGATCGCCCAGCCAATCGTCAGTTGATCGGCCTCGGAGGCAAACTCATCGATGCTCTCGATCGCTCGCCCGCCGAACTGCTCTTGTACGCGACGCGTTTCGTCGTCTGTTTCGTTCGCAATGCTGCGTTCGAAGCCTTGTTTGATCTCAGAAACGGCCGTCTTGCGAATCTCTTCGGGAATGTTTTGGACGTTCAGACGAATTGCTACGTCATACTCTTTATCCAGGCCGCCAAGCAACTCAGTGGGATCTTTCGGTAAGTTGTTCAAGTTAGCGGCTTTGTCGGTCGCAAAGACCCAACCATCTGTTTCCTTCAAGTAGATCGCTCGTTGCAACGACAACTTCTTGACGCCGCCACCGATATCTTCCAATTCACCAACCGATTCTTCGATCTTGGTCGTGATCGCGGCGAAGTCGGAGACGGCAACAAAGACGATCGCCGAAGGCTCGCCATCCATTGTGATGTAAGCGCCGGCAGGCTGTGTCGTGTCGATGCCCTGAATGAACTGCCCAGCCATGATCGTGACGAGGGCGCCATACTCCGGTGAACCGCCGGCGCGGGTGAGATACCCGATATCCGCCATCAATTCATCGACACTGGCCAGCGAGATAACGGCGACTGGCTTCTCGTTGTTCTGTGCCAGAGTGGCTGCCGTTGACGTGAAGCAGACCAAGGTCGCGAGGATGATGCGTCGGATTAAGCCAGCAGTGTTCGTCACGTTCGTATCTCCTGTTCGCAACAGCGATGGGCGTGTAGTGGTAATACTCGGCGAGACAGGGGTGTAGTTTCGCGCCAAGCGGGTTTCGCCGATTCAGCCGATCGAGTGTATCAACTTCGATGGGTCTCCGATACGCCACTCGCGTACCGGTAGCGTTGCCGAGTTGACTGGGAGAAAGAGGAGCTCTGTCTGCGGGGTGGGAAGGCAACGACTGCGGCTATCGCTCGCGATAGACGATTCGCCCTTTGCCTAAATCATAAGGAGAGAGCTCGACCCGAACCTTGTCGCCGGGAACAATACGGATGAAGTTCTTACGCATCTTGCCTGCCACATGCGCCAGCACCAACGTGCCTGTATCCAACTGAACGCGAAACCGCGTGTTGGCCAGAGCCTGGGTGACTGTGCCTTCAACTTCTAACGCCTCTTCTTTCGCCATGCACACCTCCGGGGGGTCACGAAACCGACAGTACAGCAACGTATAGTAAGTCCATTCTTCCACTTACGTCAATAGCCGCGAGTTTGGCCGAATCGACGCGCGGGGCGATGAAGGCTTTCACTCGCATGTTAGAATGTGTTGCCGCACACGTCAGATCGCCATCAGGATTGCCTTATGACAGCTCGCCTTGGTTACTGCACGATTCTTTTCGCCATCATCGTCTGCGGCTGCGAAGCCTCGCGTGATTCGTCGGATCCCGCTAGCGAAGTAACAACTCCCGCGGTCAAAGACTCCGTAGCTGCCCCGGTCGAGAAGGCTCCCGATCCAGACGAGCCAGCCGCGATCCGAGCACTTGAGCAAGCCGCGACCGAGCTGAAACGAGACGGAGACGGTTTCGTGACGGAGGTCAACTTCCGCGGAGCCGAGATTGGCGATTTGGCCCTCACGCATCTGGCTGATTTGAAGCGGCTGTCATCGGTGCTACTGAACGACACAGCGATTACTGACGCCGGCCTTGAGATACTGGGCAAGATCACGACGTTGAGGAATCTCGATCTGCGAGGATGTGCGGTGTCGAATGACGGCCTCGCACATTTGATCGGTTTGAAAGAGCTTCGCGCGTTGCGATTGTCGGGCAAGAGCCAAGCCACGTCGGTTGACGACGATGGCCTCGAACACATCGCCAAGTTAACGAGCCTGAAGGCGCTCATGCTGGACTTCCTGTGGGTTGGCAGCCCGGATGTGCTTCAACAACTTGCCAGTTTGCCGGCGTTGGAAGAACTCTACCTCGCTGGTACGACGGTCGATGACGACTCGATGGCGGTACTGAAAGCGTTTCCGAAGTTGAAGAAGCTGCGTCTCGGGGCGACCGGGGTCACCGACGCAGGGCTTGAGCATCTCTCAGAGATCTCGCAACTTGAGACCCTTGATCTCAGCGAAAACAGCGTTGTGACCGACGCCGGCATGACACACCTCAGTAAACTGGCGTCGCTAAAGGACCTCAATCTGTGGCGAGCCGCAAGTGTTACGGCTGATGGATTCGAACCTCTGGCAAACCTGACCAACCTTCGGTCGCTGAACCTCGACAACACGCACCTGAGTGACGCTGGTCTCATCCACCTGAAGGGCATGAAGCAACTCACGTTCCTGCACCTCGGCTCGACATCCGTAAGCGACGCCGGCTTGGTTCACCTGGAAGGCCTTTCTTCACTCCAAGATCTCAAGGTCACGCGCACCGCCGTCACGGAAGAAGGTGTCGCGAAACTCAAAGAGAAGCTGCCGGATACCGAGATCCAACTGAAGTACATCGCAGGCCAGTAGGCCAAAGTAGCCATCACACTCCGTGTGATGATAGCGGTAGAGATACGACACCTGCGGTTTGGCGACAACCTGAATCTATGAGACTCTTCCCCCTCCGCTTTTCATCACACGGAGTGTGATGGCTACTATGAGCATTCGTGTCGAGTTCTATGGCATTCCGCGCTCCCACGCCGGCGTTGAGTTTACGACGATCGAGTTCGAACAGGACGGTATTCTCTTGGGCGACGTGCTTAGTAATCTCTCGCAACGATTTCCCAACTTGGCCGAGTGTATCGAAGCGGATCGGCTTAAGCCCGAATACCGAGCAAGTGTGGACGGAGATCGATTCGTAAGCGGGCGCGACGAGATGCTCTCGGCCGGCAGCTCCTTGTTAATCATGTCAGCGGATGCCGGCGGATGAATACCGCGGCCGATCAGAAGCCAGTGCCGGGTTATCACGGAAAGTATTTGCGCGTTGACGTCAGCGACGGGAGTCAGCAGCAGGTGCCCATCCCACCGCAGATCCTTCGCAAATACATCGGCGGTGTGGGACTCGGCACATGGTTGTTGCTTCGTGAAGATGGCGCCCACCAACTTCCACTCGCTCCGAGTTCAGTTCTCGCCTTCATATTCAGCCCGCTCGTCGGCAGCTCTCTGACGACATCCGCCAAGTTCGCTGTCGTCAGCAAGAGCCCACTGACGGAACGCTTGAACGATTCGCTCGCCAGCAGTGCATTCGCTATCGCGGGGAAACGAGCTGGATGCGATGCCATCGCGATCGTTGGCAAAGCGGCATTGCCGTCCATCCTGGTCATTGACGGTGGGCAAGCTCGCCTCGATCCGGCTGGCGAAGTATGGGGGATGACCTGCGGTGATGCCGAAGCCGCCCTGCGCGAACGCTATGACATCGATTTTCAAATAGCAGTCATTGGTCCCGCTGGTGAGCGTCAAGTTTGTTACGCCACGATCTCGCATGATGGACGTCATGCCGGTCGCGGCGGCAGCGGAGCGGTCCTCGGCGCAAAGAACATCAAAGCGGTCGTCGTCCGCGGCTCGAAGTCTTGTGAGTGGGCGAAGCCTGCCGAATTGGTGTCGTTTGCGAAAGAACTGTCGAAGCGATCGTTTGGCCCGGCCACCGCCAAATACCGCGAGTTGGGCACCGCCACCAATCTGTTGCTTTTCAACCGCTTGAACACGCTGCCGACCCGTAACTTTCAGCAAAGCAGCTTCGAAGGCGCTCAGCGGCTCGCTCCGGAGACGCTTTCCGTCGCTCGCGAACACACACGCGCGTACTGCGCCGCCTGCACAATCGGCTGCGAGCACATCTATTCCCTGAATGATGGGGCAAGCGACAAACGACAAGGTGTACGTCTGGAATACGAGAATCTCTTCGCGCTCGGCCCGCTCTGCGGGATCGACGACCCCGACATCGTTCTGCGAGCCTCGAAGCTGTGCGATGAGTTAGGCCTCGATACGATCAGCGCTGGTGGCACGATCGCCTTCGCGATGGAGTGTGTCGAGCGTGGCGTACTAGATCAACCGGCACTTCGATTCGGCGACGGCGACGCCTTGCTCAACGCAATCGAGTCGATCGCTTCTCGCGAAGGGTTCGGCGACTTGCTTGCCGAAGGAAGTCGTCGGCTCGCCGAGCATATCGGCCACGACACGATTAACTTCGCGGCGCAAGTTAAAGGACTCGAAATCCCTGGCTACGAGCCGCGCGCCATGCAGACAATGGCCTTGGGATTCGCAACCGGGTCGCGAGGCGCCGACCATAACCGCAGCAGTGCGTACGAAGTCGATTTCTCCGATCAAGGCGACCGCCGCGCGCTGACGACCGATGCAGTACCATTAGCGATCGAAACAGAAGACAACGCCGCTATCATGGACTCGTTGATTATCTGCAAGTTCCTTCGTGGAGTCTTCGGCGACTTCTACATCGAAGCAGCGGAGATGCTGAATCTGGTTACCGGCTGGAACACGACGTCGGAGGAACTTCACGAAGTCGCCTCGCGCATCGCCGACATCAAGAAGCTCTTTAACCTTCGCGCCGGATGGACGGCCGCCGAAGATACGCTGCCACAGCGCTTCTTCGAATCGCTCAGCGACGATCCGGCAGCCTCGCTTTCACGAGAGCATCTCGGTGCCGCGACGCAGGCTTACTACGCAGCACGCGGCTGGACCTCCAAAGGCCGACTTCGCAACGAAGATTCGTTCGGACTGTAAGTTTTTCCGACGCCTACACCAAGCTGCGACTGGCCGGTCGGACCGACTCAAGCAGCGTCGCGGTAATAGTATCGCAGCATGCCCGTAGGCTCAATTAACTCGGCCGCGCCATAATCACAGGAGTTCACGGCAGACAAGTAATCTCGGCAGTCGCAATCTCGGCCAGCGCCGATGGCGTCAAGATTTCTCTAAACCGAATACTCGCCGACTATCTCGACAGCTCATCGAGATGATTAGGAAGTGAATATTGACCACCAGCGCCCGCGAGCCGATGGTGAAGGATTTCACCCTTCACCGAACCGTGCCAACTCATGCAATTCGTCCTACAACCGTGGGAACTCGCGTTTGCAATCCTCGCAAGTTGGATCAATCGCGAACAACAAGAATCAAAACGACTACTTAACATTCTCAGGCGACACGGTATCGAACCGGCACCGGACCGCAAGCGTTCAAGAAGTTGGTCCACGTTCATCAAGGCTCACTGGGATGTGCTGGTCGCCATCGACTTTACCACCATCGACATTTGGACCAAAGGTGGTCTCGTCACATTCTATTTGTTGTTCGTGATGGAGTTGAAGACGCGACGCGTTCACTTCGCGGGCTGCACCGTTCATCCCAACGAAGCGTGGATGAAGCAGATTGCTCGGAACTTGACCAACTTCGAAGACGGCTTCCTCAACGGCAAACGCTACTTGCTCATGGATCGCGACTCGAAGTTCTGCGAGTTATTCCGCACTTTCCTCCGAGACGAGAATGTCGAGCCCGTGCGACTGCCGGCCAAGAGTCCCAACTTGAACGGCTATAAAGAACGCTTCATGAGAAGTGTCAAATCCGAATGCCTGGATAGAATGATCTTCTTCGGCGAGAACTCACTGCGAAATGCCGTTCATGAATATCTTTCCCATTATCACGAAGAACGAAATCATCAGGGGCTCGAAAACAAGATCATCGACGCCGGCAAAGAGGTCGGGCAAGTCGCAGGCAAGATAGAGTGCCGCGAACGACTTGGTGGCATCTTGCGATACTACTATCGCGATGCGGCATAGCAGTTGAGCTAAACCAGCAACTTCTTTTTTGTGCAACCGGTCCGCGCCAATGTCAACGCAAGCCGCACTCACCGCCCGACTCAGTCGCTGCACGGGTAAACCAAACAGAAGCTCGGCTGAGATTCCGGCTGCAATCTCATGCTAAAACCAAATTGTCAAAGAACCAACTGCGAGGGCGACTTTTTGTCGAGTAGGCTGGGGACTCCCGATGCTACAGGCAGATGTTTGTGTTCGCTGTTTACCACCTAGTTTCCCAGTGGTGCCACAATATCTCCGCCATACATCAGTTGCACCCCAGCCCCTCACAGAACCGGACAAGCAGATTTCCCACATCCGGCTC
>PBSM01000272.1 GCA_002726245.1 Planctomycetaceae bacterium
CGCACGCCTCCGGCTTGCGGTTAAACAATGTACTCACACGAACTTGTGCATGCTATCAAGCCTCAAAGTGGCGCTGTCCAATTAGGCAACTCCCTGGAACTACCGTGCCGAAGTCGATCTGTCTTAACAGTTTTCCGACGGCGCAGCAGTTGCTTCAGAGAGGAGCCCACGGATGAGGTAGGCGCTTCATCCGTGGGGCGGCTCTGCTATCCGTGGGGTTTACTGCAAACGACCGAAGTGGCTAGATTCGAGCGACGCGCCCGACGCACCTGAAGTGCTCGCGGCACTCCATGCCGAACTTGGGAAGTGAGCTTCGCCACACGATAGCCAGCACACACCGGATCGCGGTCAGTGTAAACTTATCACGGTTTTCTTTTGCCATCGAGTCTTTGCATTTCGAGGAACATATCATGTTGCGTCGAGATTTTCTCACCGGTTGTAGTGGTCTCGCTGCCGGCGCTTTCCTGCCGAATTCGCTGCGTGCCGCGGAACTACAACGCAAGGCACAGATTGCGATCACGCTGGATCTCGAGATGAGCCGGCATTACCCAAAGCGTGGCATGACGGAGTGGGACTACAAGAAGGGCGAGCTCGATGAGGCAACGAAGCGGTACGCGGTCGAGGCATCGCGTGTCGCTCATGATCGGGGAGCAGTAATTCACTTCTTCTGTGTTGGTCGCGTTTTGGAGCAAGCGGACGTTGGGTGGCTGCGCAAAATCGCTGAGGCTGGCCATCCAGTCGGCAATCACACGTATGACCACGTAAACGTTCACGCCAAGACGATGGATGCGATACAGTTTCGCTTCAAACGGGCACCATGGCTAATCGAAGGCCGTTCGATTAGTGACGTTATTCGCGACAATGTCGCGGTCACAACGAAGGCTCTTCAACTACGAGCCGGAATCGAAGCCAACGGCTTTCGCACTCCCGGAGGGTTCTATCAGGGAATCGAGGGACGAGCCGATTTGCAACGTATGCTGCTCGAACAAGGATTCACTTGGATCAGCTCAAAGTATCCGCAACACGAGTACGGCAAAGTTGGCCAAGAGCCGACGTCAGACGTCTATGCCTCGATCGTCGCCGCCCAAGCTGCCGCACAGCCATCGGCCTACTCAAGTGGTCTGATCGAGGTTCCGATGAGTCCCATCAGCGACGTCGGAGCGTTCCGTAGCACGCGTTGGAAGCTCGAATGGTTCCTGGAAGCAATTCGGCGATCAGTCGATTGGGCGATCAAGGAGCGACGGGTCTTTGACTTCCTGGCTCACCCGTCGTGCATGGTCGTTGAGGATCCGGAATTCGAAACGATCAAACTCATCTGCGATCAGGTCAAGCAAGCAAGCGACACCGCTGAGATCGTCGGCCTCGACAAAATCGCCGCGACGGTCTCCGCCTAATCGCAATTCTGAATCTGCTCAGCGATCCTGCGCTAGTCGTCCAGTCCGAAGAGGCCGAGTTCACCAAACAGATCATCCGTGGCTTGAACGTGTTTGGCGTCTTCGTCAAGATCACGCGCAAGGTCGTCGATAACTTTCGCAATTGCATCGGATTTCTTGAAATCAGCAAGGGCTTGCGTTGATGTCGCGCTTTTCGCTTGCCGTTGGTCCACCGAAGCGAAACTACCTGATTCAACTTTGAAAATCGTTGAGGTTGAACGAGCTCGCGTGTTGATGAATGAAGGCAGGCCTGGGATAGCTGCGTCCGGAACTACATTCACGACATTACCGGCTTGATCAGCAGCTTCACCCTCCGGAGAGCCCGATTGGCTGTTCAGAAAATTGATGACGATCAGAGCATCCGCGGCCGTCACAAAGCCGTCATCGTTCACATCATAGTACGGCGGTCCACCAACACCTGTTGGCAATCGGCGCGGGCCGTCCGCATTGATCGTGTTGATAATCTGAAGGATGTCCAATGGCGAAACATCGCCGTCGCCGTTTACATCTTCAGCGATCGTTGGGCTATGCCAAGTGATCGTTCCACCGCTACCGCCTGAGTTGCCTCCGCCAGTCACGGTGATCGTAACGGTCTTCAGTGCCGAGCGGGCTTGGAGATCATCCTCTGCTTGATACTGGAACGTGACTTGGCCGCTGAAGTCCGCGTCCGGTGTGTAGACGAAAGAGCCGTCAGGATTCAGAGCGACAGTGCCGTTGTTGGGCAAACTGCGTTGAACCGCGGTCAGCGATAAGCCAGCCTGTTCGACATCGCTGTCGTTGCTCAACAATCCGTTGATCGCTTCGACATCCAGGATCTGGCCTTGCGCCACCGTGTACTGGTCGGCTTGAGCGACGGGAGCATCGTTGACTGGTGTCACGGTGAGCGTTGCGGTCGCCGCGGCGCTGCTGGTGCCGTCGAATACATTGTAGACGAGGTGGAAGTCGCCGTTGAAGTCCTGCGGCGGTGTGTAGATCACGCTGCCCTGCCCCGGACTCAGAGCGGCATCGGTCGTCACGATCTGAACGAGTAACGTGTCATTATCGACGTCGAAGTCGTTCGCGAGTAGCTGCGCTTCCGAGATGACGAGTTGTGTTTCCTCGGCGACGAACAATTGCTCGCCGTTCGCAGTTGGGACATCGTTCACGCCGCTGACTGTAACGGTCACGGTTGCCGTCGCCGACGTGAGGACTCCGTCAGAGACTTGATAGGTGAACCTATCCTGCAACTCTTCGCCGGTATCCAAGGCCTGGAAGGCCGAGACGCTTGTGGGGTCGTAAGTAAACCCGCCTTGAGCGTTAAACGTGATCGGCACGCCGCGGCTGCTGGTCGTGGAGACGTTGGTCGCGGTCAAGGTTGTGTTCGGATCTGGATCCGTGTCCCCGGCGAGCATTCCCGGCACTGGCTCAGTTAGCGAATCGTTGGCGTTGACAGAGAACTCGTCGTCAACGGCCGACGGCGCGTCGTTTACACCAGTGACGTTGACGACCACGGTGCCAACGGCCTGTGCACCGTGACTATCTTCAATCGTGTAGGTGAAAGTATCCGTGCTCGGTTGACCCGCTGCAAGCGATTCGAGTGCAGTGGAAGTCGTGGGGTTGTAGGTGAACACACCGTTGCCAGTGGCCGTCACCGTCGCGTTCAGTTCACTCATGCCGTCGGAACCAACGAGCGTGAGCGTGTCCAATAAATCGACAGGCGTGTCATTTCCAAGCACGGCAATCGTAATGACTTGGCCCTCGTTCGCGCTCGCCGCATCCGTTCCCGCGATGGGGGCATCGTTTTTCCCATCGACACTGATCGTGACCGTCACAAGCTCACTGTCGGCTTGGTGGCTGTCGGTAGCGCGATAGGTGAATGTGACTTTACGGGTTTGACCGACCCCCAAGTCTTGGAAGTCGTCGGACGGGTTGAAGGTGAACGTTCCGTCGTTGTTGTTAATGGCGATGCCTTCCTCGGGAGGCGTGACGATGCTGAAGACGAGATCGGCTGGACCGTCATCGCTATCAATGTCGTCGCCGATGAAGTTAGCGCCCACTTGCGTTCCATCCTCGAATGCTGACAGGGTCAATGGCTGAGCTGTCGGTGCGTCGTTAACGCCGTTCACCGTAATCGTTGCCGTTGCCAGATCACTGATGGCACCATTACTATCGGTAGCCCGGTAGGTAAACGTCAGCTCCGACGACTGACTTCTGGAGAGGCCGTCGAAGTCGCTTCCTGTCGCAAAGCTGAAGCTGCCGTTAGCGAGATTCGTCAGAGTTCCAAAGCCGGCTGCGGTCGGACTGACAATCGAGAACGTCAGTGAGCTGGTTGTGTCATCGGTATCGACGTCATCACCGTCAAATGCCGTGGTCTGTGTCGTTCCCGCGTTGAGCGCCACGTTCAGCGGTTGGACGACGGGCCGATCGTTGACACCAGAGACCGTGACGCTGATCGTGCCATCGGCGCTCGTGGCGGTGTGCTGATCGGTGGCAATGTACGTGACCGAGACCGTGGTTGATCCACCTTGCGGCAAACTCTGGAAGTCAGAGCCGGGATCGAACGTGAAGGTGGCATTGTTATTGTCTTGGATCGTGCCTTGTCCGACTGGCAAGACGTTCGTCAAGTCGTAGGTCAGTGACGCTTGTGAGTTGTCGCTATCCGCGTCCGTACCTCCGAAGAGGCCGTTGACTGGATTCCCATCTTCCGTTGCATTGACATTCACCGTGTTCGCGATCGGGTCGTCGTTGACTCCCGTCACGGTCACCGTGCCCGTCGCCGTGCTCGCCGCTTCACGAGTGTCTTGCACCTGATAGGTGAAAGTTACGTCACGCGTTTCACCGAAGGCCAGATCTTGGAAGCCAGCTTGTGGATCAAAGTCAAAGCTCGGATTGCCCGCGATGCCGCTGACGCTGACTGAGCCCTCGCTCGGCTGGGAAACGATCGAGTAGACCAAGCCGCTTCCATCCTCTTCGCTATCGACGTCATTTGCGACCAAGTTGCCGCTGCGGACTCCACCGCCTTCCATTGCATCGAGCAGGACCGCGCTGGCAGTTGGAGCGTCATTCACGCCGGTTACTACGATGGTCCCGGTGGCGGCCGAGCTGATGGCGCCGTGTTGATCCGTGACATTGTAGGTGAACGTCACCGTCTGAGTCGCACCCTGCGAGAGATCTTGGAAACCAGCTACCGGATCGAAAATGACGATCGGATTTCCTACGCCGGCGGGAGCCGCAACCAAACCTTGTACCGGCTGTTGAACGACTTGATATGTCAGGCCGGAGCCTGTTTCGTCGCTGTCCGCGTCGGACGCCAGCAGAATCGCCGTCACGCTACCACCGTCTTCGGTCGCCGTGATACCGGTCACGTCGCTCGCGCAGGGAGCGTCATTGATACCGATCACTGACACCGTCACGGTGCCCGGTAAGCTTCGTGCGAAGTCTTGATCGATTGCGTCATAAGTGAACGTGACCAGGCGTGTTTCGTTCAACGCGAGATCTTGGAAGTCAGTGCCCGGCGAGAATGTGAACTCTGTGTCGCCAGGAAGCCCGCTGACCGACACGGTGCCCTCAGCTGGAGGCGTGTCGATGAAGATGCTGATACCGCTACCATCTTCGTCGCTATCCACGTCGTTGACGCTGAAGGCTCCGTTGACACCTGGCCCATCTTCGGTGGCGGCGATCCCCGAGAGGTCGGCCACGATTGGGACATCGTTCTGCCCGGTGACCGTGACTGTCATCGTCCCGACATTGCTCACAATGCCGAAGCGGTCAAAAGCTTGGTAGGTAAAGCTAACATCCCGCGTCTCGCCACCAGCGAGATCCTGGAAGTCTGGGCCTGGATCAAAGCGGAACGTCCGATTGCCAGTCCGCGTAAGCGAGCCGCTACCAAGCGGAGGGAACTCGATGACGGTGTAGATTAGATCATCAGGGGCTTCGTTACTATCGACATCGCTGCCGGGCAGCACACCGTCAACCGGCAAACCATCTTCCACGGCCTGTACCGTGCCGCCAGAAGCTACCGGAGCGTCGTTAGTTCCCGTGACGGTGATGGAAACCGTGGCGCGGTCACTGCTACTGCCGTGCTTATCGACTGCTTCGTAGGCAAAGCTGACAACTCGCGATTCGCCCGCCGGCAAGGAATCGAAGTCCGCGCCAGGATCGAAAGTGAACATGCCGTTAGCGTTGTTGGTTACCGAGCCGGAATCAGCAGCGAGCGAACCCGGCACGATCGAGTACAAGAGAGACGTTGGGGTATCGTCGCTGTCGATGTCATCACCCCCAAAGTCCACGTTCACGGGCGCGTTCTCCGGAGTGGATACCGAGAACGAAGCGGCCGTAGGTGCATCGTTGACACCAGTCACGACGACCGTAGCGACCGTGATACTGCTATTGGCATCGTGTTGATCGCGAGCTCGATAACGGAACGTAACGTCCGTTGGTTCATCCTCAGCCAGTTCTTGGAAGCCTGTGCCGGGGCTGTATGTAAAGGTCCCATCGTTCTGATTGGCTAGAGTGCCTTGTCCCGACGGAACGCCGGTCACGAAGAGATACGTCAACGAAGAACCATCGGTAGCATCGGCGTCGCTGCCATTGAAGCTGGCGGTGACTGTGCCGCCGTCTTCAATCGAGTTGGCGGTCAGGGACGCCGCCGAGGGTGCATCGTTGACGCCGTTAATCGTGATGCTCACCGTCGATACATTGGACGTCGCTGCTGGCGTTGCATTGTCCGTGGCCTGATAGGTGAAGCTCACCTGCGCCGACTGCCCAACACCGAGACTTTGGAAATCCAGTTTAGGATCGTACGTGAAGCTGCCATTCGTGTTGATGCTCGCTTCGCCTTCATTCGTGATATTGAGTCCGTTCACGAATGCATATGTCAGGTCAGCCGGGTCGTCGTCCGAATCGACGTCGTCGCCGGGGAAGAACTCCGTCGTCGCGCCGTCTTCCGACGTCTCGATCGACAGATCGGCGGTCGTAGGTGCGTCATTGACTCCCGTTACCGTGATGATCACCGTCGATAGACTCCCAGATTCACCCTGTTTGTCCGTTGCCCGGTACGTGAACTTCACGACACGATTCTCGCCATCGATGAGGTCGTCGAAGTCAGAATCTGGATCGAACGTGAACGTTCCATCGCCATGATTGCTGACACTGCCGCTGTTTGCCGGCAGGTTGCCGGCGATGCTGAACACGAGCGTACTGCTGTCGTCTTCCGCGTCAGCGTCGTCACCCACAAATGACATCGGCACCAACGGTCCGTCTTGGCTGATCGTCTGGCTTACATCGGAAGTGACTGGCAAGTCGTTCAACCCCAGCAGTGTGATCGTAACGGTCGCTTCGTTGGAGGTGGTGTTGGCGTCATCTTTGATTCGGTAATGGAACGTATCAAAGATCGGCACCGATACTCCGTCGCCCGCGTTCAGCGCCTGGACTAGAGCGATTTGCGTCGGATCGTAGGTGAAAGTTCCAGTCGTCTCGTCGAGATCGTCAGGGCCGAGCGGAACAAGGAACTGTCGTGTCTGCGGATCGTGTTCGAGGACCGTCAGCGTATCCGTGGGGTCAACGTCAATATCATTGTTCAAGATGCCGTTGCCGGCCACGATCAAGACGGAATCCTCATCGACGATGAATTGATGGCCCGCTCGTGGATCGTTCACGGCAATGGGCACGTCATTCACCGCAGCGACGGTAACGATGATCGTCCCAACCGCACGCTTGTGGTCGTCGGCAATGGTGGTGAAAGTCCCGTTCGTATTGCGGATCGTCGTGACGCCCGTATCTTCGATCTCGTAGGTAAACGTATCGACGCCGAAGAAATTCAGCTTCGGCGTATAAGAGATCTCGGAACCGGTCAGAACGACCAACCCACCCAGACTGCTCAGCGCACTGACGGTCTTCACTTCCAGCGGTTGAGCGCTCTCGTTGAGTGGACCGGGCGCGTCCTTCAGAGCAAGGTCGGTCGTTAGGTCCGAGGTGTCAATCGTCAACGGCGTATCTTCATCGACATTGTAATTATGCGTGGTTGGAATCGGCGGGTCGTTGACTTCGCCCACGGTGATCGTCAGCGCCGTGGAAGGGGATGTATCGAAACCGTCCGACAGAGACACCACGACGGTTGCGGTCCCGTGCGTGTTCGGATTCGTCTCGAAGATCAAGTCACCGGTCGCCGAGTTGACTTCGGGCGCGTCTAAGAAAGACAACTCGGGACTCACCTGCGTCACCGTTGCGCTGAAGGTCAGCGTCTGATTGGCCTCGTCCGTCGAGGTGACAGCTCCCGGCCGAATCCCCGTCGCCCAACTGCTGACGATGGTGAGTCCATTATCTTCCAAGACCGTAACGTCGCCGCCGGGAGTAAACTCGGGCGGGTCATTGATCGCGTTGACGTGGATCGTGAACCTGCCAACGATCGATGTATCAACGCCGCCGTTAGCTCGTCCTCCCTGATCGACCAGGACAACTTCCATCACTGCATCTCCCGTGGCATTCGGTGCCAGGCGGAAAGTCAGCTCTCCAGTAGCTACATTGATCGCCGGCAGACCATCGTTATTAACACCGGGATCAAACGCCATGTGCTCCGTCAAGGATGTCACCGAAACGAAGTATTGGTCCAAGGGCTGAGCTGGGTTGCCGGTGCGGTCGTCTTCGTCATCCGCAGTCACGGGACCGGAGAACCCGGTCGCGAAACTGGTGACTCGCAACAGGTCCGGTGCGGAGACTTCGTCCTCGTCCACCGTCACCGTAGATTGAGCGAGCGTGAATTCAGGTGCGTCATTGACTGCCGTCACGTTGATCGTAAACGTCTTCTTGACGACATCGATACCACCGTTCGGTATGCCGCCGTTGTCGGTGACGCTGACGGTCACGGTGGCCGTCCCGTTCTTGTCCGTGCTCGTTTGGAATATCAGATCACCGCTCGCGAAATCGATCGTGGGAATCACATCGAAATCGAGGTTACCCGTCTTCTGTTCAACGATCACGCTCTGCAAATTGAGCTGTTGGGTGGCCTCGTCCGTCGCGGTAATCGGACCCGGTGTCTTGTTCGACAGGAAGGCGGTAATCGTGACTAAGCCGGCATCCTCCAACACCAACGGGTTTGCGCCGAGCGAGAAGTCGGGGGCGTCGTTGACCGGTGTGACATTGATCGGAATCGTCAGAGCGTCGGTCAGGCTGAGCACGCCGATGGGCTCGTCACCAGTGTTCCCTTGGTCATCCGCGGTGATAACGAGTTTCTCAGTGCCAATCAGGTCATTGAAGTCGGGATCTGGCGTATAAGTCAGACCGTTCAAGGCTGCATTCACTTGCGCCGCGGTTCCCCTGAACGCCAAGGTGCCGTCAGAACCATCCAGGTCCGTAGGGAGCAATCCCGTTGTCCCGCTAAGCGTCAGCGCACCGTTACTTACCACGAGTGAGACAACAAGCCGACCGTCACGGTCGGGATTGAGGGAGTCGGGATCGACGGTGTCGGGCGCCGTATCGCTGGAATCGACATCGGTGATCTCGATCTCGCGAGGCGTACCGGCGCTAAACACCAACGCGCCGCCCAACGAGTCCTCTTTCACGGTGACTGCGACGGGACCGTCGATCGTGGGCGCATCGTTGATCGGGTTCACCGTTACGGTGACCACATGTTGGAAGGTCAGACTTGACACACCTAGCGGCTCATCGCCGGTGTTTCCTTGGTCATCGACGAGAATCGTCAGCCGCTCGATTCCGACGTTGGAGTTGAAATCAGGTTCGGGTATGTATTGGAGACCTTCCAGGGCGTTGGTCACATCGCCCGGCAGGCCGCGGAATACGAGTGTTCCATCGGATCCGATGCCGTCATCCAGAATCAAGGAATTGGTCGTGCCCAACGTCAACGCACCGTGGCTGACGGTGAGCGTTACCTTCAGACGCCCGCCATCGAAAAAGTCCGGCGCGTTCGAATTCTCAGCATCGACGTCCGTGATCGTAAACGCATTGTTGTTCGCAGTGTCGAAGACCAGATTGCCATTCAGCGAATCCTCATTGACCAACGCCGCCGTCAAACCTTGCACCACCGGCGCGTCATTAAGGGGCAAGACGGAAATCGAGACCGTACGATCGGTCGTCTGGCTGCCTGGCTGACCGGTGTGTCCCAGATCGTTGACGCTGATCGTCAACTCTTCTATGCCCAAGTTATTGTTGTAATCCTGTACAGGTACGTAGAGCAGGTCCTGCAGTGCGGCATTGGCAGCAGTTACCGTCGATGTGAACCGGATCAGTGGATCGAGATCACCATCGGCAGTCGTGCCACCGGCGGGAATGAAGGTTAGTCCCGCCAAGTTCCCCAGGGTTAACTGGCCATGCGCCACGGCGAGGGTCACTTGAACGACATCTGTCGGGCTGATTTCATTCGCGTCGACGTCAAGGATGCTGAGTAGCGCGTCGTTCGTCTGGCTGAACGTGAAGTTGTTGTCCTCTAATGTCTCAACGCACTGGAACGTTTCGACCAGACAGTCAGGAG
>PBSM01000273.1 GCA_002726245.1 Planctomycetaceae bacterium
AAAAATCTGGGGGGGGGGCCGCGATGTTAAGATGGCGAGGGATTTAGGCTTGGAGCGGTTCCATGCTCAACCCAAATGGGAAATCCCGGGTTGAGGGATTTCATCTCCCGTCCCGAAGTACATCTCGTCGGGAGTCTGTCCGCGAAATGCCGAATGTGGAAGGTGAGTATTGTGTTGCTCGACGTAGATACGTCACGAGTTTCTCAATCGTCGCGACGGTGTCGAGTGTGTTCAGGTACAACCACTGATGCTTCAGAATCCGCCACCATGACTCGATGAGTGAATTCGAAAAGTCGATTTCCGTCTGTGCCAAGACACGTTTCAAGATGCCGGATGCGACCACGTCGTCGACAGCGGAGTTGAAGTTCTCAATGCCGCCATCGACCAGAACCGTCGGCTTGCTTGTTGCCGTTGCATCTGACGCAGCACGCAGTAACTTGGCCGTGATGGCCGGTTCGAACGATCCAGACACGTTCCACGCCAGGATGCGGCGAGAGAAGTTGTCGATCACGGCGTGCAAGTAGGCGCGGCTGCCATCGAGTAGTCGGATCAACGTCGTGTCGACGTGCCAGATCTCGTTGGCTGCCGTGGCACGAATGCCGACTTTCGGCTTGGCTGGGTGAACACGTTGTCGACAGCGGCGCCACTTGTGAAGTCGAACCAAACGATGCCAAGTCGCTGCGGATGCGAAGACCTTCCCCAGTCGTTGCGCAAGACGTGCTAGACTCGAAGTCGGTACATGACGATATTCTGGAGACGTGACCATATCGATTCTGGAGACGTGACCATATCGCGGATCACGTTGACTTCCTGGCGAGTGAGCTGCTGTGGCGAGCTTCGTGGGCAGGAGGTTCGGTAATCGAGTGCACAGCGTTCATCACGATTCCAGTCGTGGTAACGTGCTTGCGAAAGTCCGATCGCCCGCAGTACGGTTCTCACACCGATGTGGGAGCGAGCACGTTCAATCGCCCCTAACAATCGCTGCTTGTCGCCACCATCAGCAATCCGAAGTCTGTGAAACGAGAAGCCTGTTACTTTCACAATGACAATCGCCAGACGCAACCATGCCTCAGCTTGGCGACTCGACGACGAAGCAGCATCACTTCACGCTGGAGCCGGAGGGTATCGAGATCGAGAACGTCGATCGACACGACTTCCGATGCGGACTGACTGAGCCAACCTCTCGCTGTGGACGCCGGCACTCCGTGCCGAGTCGCAAGTTGAATATCACGTGTCGTTTGCACGAGATTGCGAAGACGATGGTCGTAGGTACGTTGCACGCGAGTTATTGTGGGCATGCCTGGATTTTCGCGTGCCGCGTCATCCTTCGAAAGAGGTCAAGGCCCCATCGAAGCCGTGGTGTTGCGAACTCGCGCCGAAAACTCCAGAATGTCGTGAGAGACAGCATGCCACCGAAAGTCGGTGGGCCACTACACAAGGGGTCGGTTGAGTTTTTGACCGCACGCCCGCGAGTTCAACAGAATCGTCATCATCCTCACGAAACGTGACCGTCGGTTCGGTCGACGTCAATCCTCGAGAGCACTCAATCCGAATGGCGTGAACAGGAACATCATGCTGCTGTAGCCAGTCTGGCCTTGCTGTTTGCCGACGGCCAAATCACGGAAGCCTGCATTGACCGCCGTGCGGAAGGCGGCGCGGAAGATCCGTCGATGTTCTTTGTCGCCTGTAAGAGCAAATTCATGCGCGAACGCTTCCGCTGAGAGAAACGTTGGAGAAGCCAACGCAGGAGGCGGGTTTTGACGATTGTGGATGCATGATCCGAGATAAAACGATTGGTGTTCCTCACTCCAGCAGTCGCCGATCAATTGGTCAAGTCCGACGGACAAGGCTTCGAGCACTTCGGGATCTTTCGTGATGCGATGGTATCGAGCCAGGCCGCTGAGCGTGAGTGCCAACATGTAGGCGTTCTGACCACGGCATCGCTCGGCCGTGCTTTGTTTCGAGCAATGTCCATAGGCCATCATCACCACCCAGCCTTTCTCGGCGTCGAAGTGTTTTTTGAGGCGTTGCCACTGCTTGGTTGCGGCCGCAAGATGCTTCGGGTCGCCCGTGGCCTCATAGGCGGCGAGCATCATGCTCAACGGCCAACCCACTCCCCGAATATGATCGGTATAGCGAGTTGGACAACGGCCAGCCATGTTGTCCGATGCCATTTTCGCCACTGTCCTCGCGCGGCGATCGCCGGTTAGTTGATAGTAATCAAAAACACCGCCGATCCAGGCATGCCCGGTGTCCATCATGCCGACCTGGTAAGCCCCTTTCATAGCGAGCGGAGCTTCGTTCACATACTTTCCATCGACATAGCTCGCGAAGTACCCGCCGGTATGGCCAACCGTGTGAGCCCAAATGTGGCCTGGCTCGGCTTCGAATGAGCCGCCGAATTCTCGGATCTCTTGGTTTGTGGCGTGCAAGATGTCAACATCGATGAAGTGCCGAGCGGCTTGTTCTGCGCGATCAAAGTACCGTCGGTCACCCGTGCGAAGATACTGCGTAAAGAAACAACGAGCAGTATCGTATTCGAGGTTGCCCCACGAATCCCACTTGACATTGAACCAGTCGCCATAGTTCAACAATCCATATTCGCGGACAGTGTCTTGATCTTCCAAGTGCAGCCTAAAGAAACCGTCTAGCCACTCGTCGTAGTGGTGGAACTTGTTTGGGTCTGCAGGCGGTGCGTCGCCGATAGCTTGTGTCACTCGGACATAAGTCGCTTTGCACTGGGCGAGCAGCGGCTTATCGATTGATCGATAGAACGGGTCAAGCAAATCGTTGCTCGGGGAACCGTCAAAAAACGTAGCCCACAGCTCGTGGCTCCTCGCCACGCCAAGCTTGAGATTGTAAACGCCATCCCGAAGGTAGTAGTAGATCTTTGCTTCTTCTTTTAGAGGCTTCCCATCGTAGAGCCGATCGGGAAACTGCGGACAGATGCCAACGCGAATTCCGTCGTCGTCGGCTGCAATTGACTTAGGCCAGTTTTGCCAGAACTTGCGAACGCCGACAGCGAGCCCGCCACGCTCGTCTCCTAACGCAGCCCAACCTGTCGCGCGCTTGCCAGCCGCTTGGCCATTGATCTCAAATCGCTGATCGTCGATTTGAAAGAGGTGTCCGAATTCTGCATGCTTTCCATCAAGCAAGGCCTGCTTGCGGCTCGCCGGAGAAAAGACCAGTTCGAGCGAGTCGATTTTGGTCATCGTTTCGTCTTGATGATCATTCACGAACGTGTAATTCATTCGCACAAACGGCTGGCCACGAAAGGCGTGGAGACGTACAACGTAGCGAAACATGTGTCCGTTATCCCCGGCATGTATCCCAGCAATGCGCACGCACCCTCGCAGCGGGCCGGTTTGCTCAACGGTGATTTCCGCGCCGGCGAGGTCCGCGCGAAACTGCCTGCCGTCAGGCGTTGTCAGCACGATTCCAGCGCCTTGCGACGTCGTAACCCGTTCGTTTCCTGAGAATGCACCGTCGTGGTTACCGTCTAACCAGACCTGGTCCAGAAGGCGAAACTCGCCTTCTATCAGTTTGACTCGCAACGGCCCTGTATCGATCGTGATGGCATCCCGCTCTTGATCGATTCGCAACGGATCGTCGACTGCCGTTCGTTCGACACTACTACCGGACCGCAAGACAAACCGCTTTACTTCGCGAGGAAGCAAATTCACTTGAAAGTCTAAGAGCAACCAGCGCACCGAGCCATCCGGCCAGCGCGACAGCGTTTCGGTTTGCAGAGGCGTTTCAACTCCATCGGCCGAGAACAGCGCGACCGGATCTTTGTCCTTTAGCGAGCCCTGCGCGAACGGAATCCCCGAGGTCACCGGCCACGAGTTGCATGCGACGTCGTTCGGCTCCTCGACGCAGACGTCGATTTCAGCGGCGGTGAGTCCAGAACCAGTAATCGTAAAAGCAGCGAGAAGCAGGGAGCCGAGTCGCAACATGTTCAAACCAACTCCAATAGAATCAAAGTAGGATTTCCCATCCGGGGGTACCTAAAACCGCTACAGCTTCGAAACGCCACCAATTGTAACACTATGCGTTTGTGCGCGTCGGTTTGGCACAACTGGGCAGCGAGTAAATCTGATTTAGGCGGTCGCTAGACTTGCCCCCAGCGCGCGGTCAAAATGATACATCGCGATTTCGCTTCGTCCACTCTGAGATCGCGACGTGAGTTTCGTGGTTTGCTTCCAGCAGTCGGTTGTATCGTTCCTCGATTTCGGACCGTTTTTGCGGGAGTGAGTTGCCAGCGACTTTCGTGGTGAACATTACGACACGAACGTCTCGGCTGGCATGTCGGAGATTCTCACACCAACACCGAAGCAGCCCGTATGATCCTTGACAAATTGGACGCGACGCGTCGCGAATGATGGTTGCTCGTTGTTAACCCGTCGCCTCACAAGTTCGAAGAGGGTTCCTGTCGATTGGGCGACCGAAAGAGACTCGGAATCGCTAAACGGTTTCTTCTCAACCAGTTACAAATGGCGCTCTCGCGCGCATTGTTACGAAGAGGGTTGTTCACGGGGAGCTCAACGTTTCCAAGTAGCGAAACGATCCAAACCAGTAAACGCCCGCAACTCTCGCGGGCGTTACTCGTTTCTTGCCCAGCTTTTTGCGGTGTGAAACGGATTTCGGGACGAAAACCAGACTCTCACCGTTTGGTACTCTGGGCTGAATTTTAGGTAGTTGGCTTCGGGTTGCGATCCCAACCGGAAGCGAAAGTCTCGGAATCTCGGGTTCATTGGACGCGCGGGTTAACGGGGGATTGGGTGGAGAGTGTTAACTGGCGAGTAATGGGAACTCGTGCCGAAAAGTCCAGAAGGTCGTGAGAGACAGCACGGCCCCCAGTAACGGCCGCAGACCCTGCGTTTACCGTGTCAAACGCACATCCACTCGAGTCCCTCATCGATTTGGTGGCTTGTAGTCAATAACCACCGGCAGAGCCAACAGATTAGGATCGGATTCAATTAATCTGGCTTTCAATCGCGGCCGATTCGGGTGTTTTCAACCCAATTGACTCCGGAGTTCCCAGAACCAATCGCTTGAGCTTGATCCTTTGATACTGCTGCTCGCCTTCGATAACTTGAATGGCTTGGTCCATTTCGACATCCCGGAATGTCTGCGTCAGATCGGACGTGGGCCAGTAAATCTCGATCGTCTCAATCCGTTCCGCCTTTCCTAGACCAATGTTCTGCCGCAGGGGATTGCAGCCAAAGCTGCCGCCACTGTTCACGTGACGATAGATTGAACGGTGATCCCCACTTTCGACGATCGTGACGTGAATCCTTGCTCCGATTGCCGACTTGTTGGATTCGTGACCGACGAGCTTTATCGTTAGCCAGTGATGCCCGAATCCCGGGTTTTCGAACAGCGCGTCGTTGAATTTGTCACCGGGAAGCTGGCCACCCATCTGAACATAGATATCCTGGTCGCCGTCGTTGTCAATGTCGGCAAAACTAACACCATGGCCCTTTTGAAGGTGACCAAAGCCGCCACCCATGGTCACATTGGCAAATCCGGTGCCACCTTGGTTGAGAAACATGACATTAGGCCGCAATTCCCAATAATGAACGTCGCCGGTCGCCAGGTAGAAGTCAAGAAATCCATCTCCGTTCAAATCGCCGAAATTTGCGCCCATCGGCTCGGTCGGGTACGACAGATTCTGCTCAGCGGCGACTTCCTCAAAACCACCCTTACCGTCACCTCGGTAAAGTCCCGGTAGTTCGAATTCCTTGGTCAGCTTCTCTTTGCTTCCGATACTCAAGTCTGTGTTGATCTTGATGCGTCCGTCGCTGGAGTCCACGAGATGTGTGCCGATGGCATCCAGCGACAAGACCCCCACCCCCTTCGACGTATTGCTGACATACAGATCGAGGGCGCCATCATTGTCAAAGTCCCAAAACCAAACGGGAAAGGGGGACGATGGACGGGACATGCCCAGCGTCTGACAAACGTCTGTGAAAGTTCCGCTCCGTTCGTTGAGAAACAACCGGCCAGGAGCAGGGTTTCCACAGCTGACGAACAGGTCGGGGAATCGGTCCTCGTTGAAGTCGCCCCAGACTGTTCCCATGGAGAATTCTGCTATGTTCACACCGGCCATAGCCGCCACATCGGTAAACGTGCTGTCCCCATTGTTGCGAAAGAGTTGGGAGGGACAGTGAAGCGTGGGTGATGTCTCGTTGCCGACGAACAGATCGAGATCTCCATCGTTATCATAGTCGGCCCAGGCCGCGGTCTTGGAGGGATAATGTGCTGCACCGAGCCCCGCCTCAAACGTAACGTCGATGAACTTGCCGTTGCCGATGTTCCTGAGCAATGAATTGGGTTGCTGCCCGTATTCGTTAAGCCAGGCTCCGCGCAGGATGTAGACGTCCAGGTTTCCGTCATTGTCGTAGTCGGCCTGAACCAAGTTGAGACCGCCGTAGATGCCGACCAGACCGGCCTGCTCTGTTCGCTCCGTGAAAGTTCCGTCACGATTGTTACGGAAAAAACGAGTTTGCCCGGTAGGATCGGACGTTGTCGTGAAAATGTCGAGATAGTTGTCGTTGTCGAAGTCGTCAACGACACTGCCGCCTGCTTGATTGAACACGTTCAGCTGCAGTTTGGGTGCGACATTTTCAAATCGCGGGAATTCAACCTCTGACTTGAAGAACTCAGGAGAAATCCTGTACTCCTCGGGAACTTTTTCCGGGTACTCTCCCAAGGTCATGTAGGCGATATTCAACAGCCAGCGTGCCGGTTCGCGAATGTCCATGATATGGTCGATATTCGCGCTGTCACGAGTGTCGTCCAGGACTTCCTCAAAATACTTGATCGCCTGTCTGGACCCTTCTAGATCGGTATGCACACCGCCACCGCGAATCGGCAAGATGCAACTCTCCGAAGTGTAACGCAGACAGCAGTTCTCGATCTCTCCGAGTCTTAGATAGGCAACGGCCAGAGTAAACTTTGTTCGGCTTGTCAAAAACGCCTCGGACTCCTTATCCGGGAATTTGGTTTTCGGAATCAACTCGTACGCCTCAGTCAGGTGTTTGATGCCGCGCCCTGGCGTCGGTTCATAGAGCAATTCGACAAATCCCAATTCACCCAGTTGTTGAAAGCGAACAAGATCCTCCGTCCACACAGGCAGGTCGGCCACGATTTGCCTCAGCCGCTCGTTGTTGCCTCGGCCAAAGTACGCGTGCTCCCGAGGCGCCCGATCTTTAATGTCCTTCAGCATGGCCAGCATCTTTTGATGACCCGAACTGAACTGCCCATCATTGTTCCACGAGCTCGCAGTATTGTTCCCTGCTTGCGGATTATTGGACGAGCGGTTGCACGCGCAGAGAAGCAGCGTGACAAGAATCACGACTGAGAGTTGAGTCAAGTTCCACAAACGCCGCGAGCCTTCACGGGACGAAGTTGCTCATGAAGGGTACCCTGAACAGGCGCTTATGTAAAGCTCATGCGGGGCTACGTCAACGATCCACTGAAGGAAGACACCCGTGTGTTGGTCCAGCGATTTTTGCGCGAGCATCGAAGGTGTCGAAACACGTTGACTTGATTGATGTTATCGTGTTCTGAG
>PBSM01000274.1 GCA_002726245.1 Planctomycetaceae bacterium
GCTCTGCCTCACGGCCCCAAACACCGCAAATTGTCGATGCTCTTCCAGGACCTGATTGCCCTCGCCGCGTGATCCCCTAAAGTGCAGCGTGTTAAGAAAGGGCGAGACAGTCTCTCACGCGGTTGGAATTCGCGGCTCCAGGTCGTGACGCGCGACGCCGCCTTGGAGTTGGGTTCGGATGGGCTGCGTTAAGGTCGGGCGTTTTGAAGCTATCCGACGGAGTGACAGACGGGGTTGCTCAAGGCGACCGATGGCTGCTGACGACTGCAGCGAGCAACGGCTGTAGGTCCTCCTGGTCCTTCGTGATCATCACCAAGATCTGCACCTGCTTGACGTTATGCAGTACTAGCCTTCCTTCAACGCGTTGGTGATCTCCAAAACCGCGTCCTTCCCGTCGCCGTACAACATCATCGTGTTCTCGGCAGCGAATAGCGGATTAGGGATACCAGCGAAGCCAGGACTGAGGCTCCGCTTGAGCACGATCACGGTGCGAGCCTTATCGACATCAATGATCGGCATGCCGGCGATTGGGCTTTGCGGATCGGTCTTCGACACCGGATTCACAACGTCGTTGGCCCCGATCACAATCGCAACGTCAACCGTTTCCATCGTCGGATTGATTGTGTCCATCTCGACGAGCTTCTCGTATTCCACATCGGCTTCGGCGAGCAGCACGTTCATGTGCCCTGGCATGCGCCCCGCGACGGGATGGATCGCGTACTCGACCGTCGCGCCGTTTTCTTCCAACATCTTGCCGAGGTTCCGGACAGCATGTTGAGCCTGAGCGACGGCCATGCCATAACCCGGAACGAAGACGACTCGCTGAGCTGTTTCGAGAATCATGGCAACATCGTCGGCGGAGGTGCTGCGAACCGTCGCGTAGATCTCATCGATATCTCCGCCACTCGACCCGCCTTCGCCCATGACACCGAACAGCACGTTGAACAGCGAACGATTCATCGCTTTGCACATCAAGTTCGTGAGGATCACCCCCGACGCACCGACGAGCGAACCCGCGATGATCAGCACGTTGTTGTCGATCACGAATCCAGTCGCCGCCGCGGCGAGACCTGAATAGGAGTTTAGCAACGCGATCACAACCGGCATGTCGGCACCACCGATCGGATTCGTTAACAGCACGCCGAGCGCGGACGCAAGCAAGGCGATGAAGATATACAGTGTGATGTGCATCGCCACGCTTTGGTTTGTCACCATCAGAATCACGAGCAGCAGCACGATCAACGCGAGCCCGCCGTTGACTGCGTGCTGCATGGGAACTTTGAACGGCTGCTTCATCCAACTGAGTTCTTGCAGCTTGCCGAACGCGACGAGGCTGCCCCAAAACGTAACGGCTCCGATGATCCCCGACAGCGCCGTTGCGAGAAGTACATCCTCACTCATCGCCGGCTTATTCGAGCCGGCCATGCTGAACAACTCGGCAGCCGCAACAAAGACCGATGCTCCGCCGCCGAAGCCATTGAACAAGGCCACTAGCTGAGGCATCTGCGTCATCTGAACTTTGAACGCAAGAAAGGCTCCGATGGCGCCGCCGAACAGAACTCCCACTCCGATGAACCAGAAGGTCGCTACCTGGCCGAAAACACCTTCCTGAGCAATCAAGATCAACGTCATGACGACAGCCACAAGCATGCCCGACGCGCCGAGCAGGTTCCCGCGAACGGCCGTCTTCGGCCGGCCCATCTGCTTGAGACCGAAGATGAACAGCGCGGCCGCGACGATGTAACTGATCTTGACGAGCGGATAGAGCATTGTTTGGTCTCGCGTACGTCACGTTCGCCGAATGTGACCTGGGGCAGTGATTTGGACGAATCGTGTGTGAATGTGTTTGAGTGACCTATGACGAGGGCAGTCGTGTGTGTGGTGCAGGGTCACGTTCGGCGAACGTGACCTACTAGCGTTTGCTAAACATTGCCAACATGCGGTGCGTGACCACGAAGCCGCCGACCGCGTTCACTGTGGCGAGTATCACCGCCAGAAGTCCAACGAAGCCGGAGAAGCTAAGCGTGGCGGCGACGATCACGGCACCGACCAGTGTGATGCCGCTGATCGCGTTCGAGCCCGACATCAGGGGTGTATGCAGAGTCGGCGGGACTTTCGTAATGACTTCAAAGCCGACGAACACGGCCAGGACGAAGATCGTCAAACTGGCGATGATGCCTTGCCGCGTGACGGTTCGTTTTGGTGCTGATGCAGCGTGAGCGGCTGCCGCGGGCGCAGGATCGATCGGCGCGGCAGCGGCTTCCGGTTCTGGTTCTGGTGTGGCCGGTTCCGCAGGCTGCTTCTCTGGTTCCGGATCGGCGACCTCCGCTTCGGTCGTCACTTCTGCGACCGGCTCGTCGGAGGAGCTTGGCGTTGCGGACTTGTCGTCTTGTGCGAGCAAGAAACCGCCAAGGAGTGTTGCGGCGCCGACGAGGAACACGACCTTGATGCTAGAAGGGCTTTGGCTCATCAGTTGTCTTCCTTCGAACCGTCCGCATCGCTTTCTGTGTCAGACGACTCTTGCTGTTCTTCGGTCTGAACCTCCATGTCTTCTTGTTTCGCGTCGGCCTCCTCGCTTGCCTCCGCATCTTCCTTCTCAGGCTCGGACAACGGATCCAGCCCGAGCATGTCTCGCATGCGAGCGTTCATCATCTCGCCTTCGTAAGCGACGAGCGTGTCGCGAATGATCTCGTCTTCGAGATTCATATCGGCCGCTCCGTCTTTCACGAGATTCAACAGGAAGTTCGTAACGTTGTTCGAGAACATCTGGCTCGCGTGATTAGGAATCTCCGAAGGCAAGTTCGTCGGCCCGAGAATCACGACGCCGTGCTCAACGACTCTTTCGTCAGCCTGACTCAACTCGCAGTTCCCACCGCGTTCGGCAGCCAGATCGACAATCACGCCCCCATCGGCCATTCGCTGCACGGCATCAGCGGTGACCAGCAGCGGCGATTGCTTACCGGATATCGCGGCGGTTGTGATAACGACATCGCTTTCCGCGACAACATTCGCCATAAGCTCACGCTGACGGCGATAGAAGTCCTCGTCCATTGCCTTGGCATAGCCGCCTTTGTCTTCCGATTCGCCGGCATCGATTTCAAGCTCGACGAACTTAGCACCAAGACTCTCGACTTGGTCGCGGCACGCTGGGCGCACGTCGTACGCTTGGACAACTCCACCCAAGCGCCGAGCCGTCGCAATCGCTTGCAGACCCGCGACCCCTGCTCCGATGACAAATACCCGCGCGGGTGTCAGCGTGCCGGCTGCGGTCATCAACATCGGAAAGATCTTCGGCAGCTCGGTCGCGGCCAGCAGAACCGCTCGATAGCCTGCGATCGTTGCCATCGACGAGAGCACGTCCATGCTTTGCGCTCGTGTGATCCGCGGGATCAACTCGAGGCCGAAGAGGGACGCCCCTGTGCTGGCGATCTCTTGCGATACTGCCGGCTCGCCAAGAGGGTTGCACATACCCAACACGATCTGACCAGCTCGATAACGCTCGACGTCGGCACGACCGGCTTCTTTGTTCGTGCCAAGCGTTCGAACTTGCGCCATGATGTCGGCCGCGAATAACTCATCTCGGCTGGAGATCGTCGCGCCTTTTTCCGAATAAGAGCTGTCAGCGAAACCCGCGCTCTGGCCTGCTCCCGCTTCGATCACGACATCGATACCGGCTTTGGTTAGCTGCGCCAGATTTGCCGGAATAACGGCCACGCGACGTTCCCCGGGGAACGTCTCTTTGAGAACTGCAAGTTTCATGGGGAGGCTCAGCAGGATCAAGGATAGCGCGAAGTCGGCAAAGCGGAGAACCGGCAAAACGCGTTGACTATCCATCGGCTGGCAAAGTCAACGCATCTTAAAAGGCTTGGCATTAGGTACGACACGAGGGATCTGCCGAATGTGTCGCCCGTCCAGGTGATACAAGTGTTCTAGCTGTCACCGAGTTTGGTCGCTGCCGCATTGCCACTACGAATCGTTTAAACTGTGGGGAGATTAGTTGGACAGCGCCACTTTGAAAGAGGCTAGCATGCACAAGTCGCTTCCTGTCAGTCGTTTAACCCGTTGCCGAAGGCGAGGTGATACTGTTGCGATGCCTCGCCCTCGGCAACGGGTTAAACGATTTGATTCTACAGGACTTTGCATCTGCCGGAACTGCGCAAGCCTGTTCCGGCCTGCGTTGTAGCGAGCCCGAATCAAAGCCAGAATAGCTCGAATAGGATGAAGAATATGCCCCGAGCCTTGGAAGGCGCGCAACCGAAAGCCTATCCGATCTACCGTGCCGAAGGAACGCATCGCGAACTTGGACGGCAGCACGGGGAACAAGCCAAAGAACACATCACGGCTCACCTCGACTTCATGTGCGAGTCGATGAAGCTATCGCGCAATGACTTGAGAGATCGCGCCTCGACGTTCCGTCCACTCTTCGAGAAACACTGTCCGCACCTGATTGGCGAGATCGTGGGCCTCGGTGAGGGTGTCGGCGTTACTTTCGAAGATGCATTGGCGACCAACATTCGAGGGGCGCTGAACCAAGCTGCTGAAGGCGGCTGCACATCGTTCGTCGTTTCGCGACACGGCACCGCGCAGAAGCAGATTCTGATTGGCCAAAACAGTGACGTCGTGCCTGCGGTGATGGACTTCTCTTACGTTCTGCAACTGAAGCCGACAGGTAGGCCGGAAGTGCTGATGTGGACCTTCGGCGGGATGATCGGTTATCACGGGATCAACAGTCACGGCGTCGGCAACTTTGCAAACGATCTCGATGGAGGCCCCGAGCCCCGTTTTGGAATGCCACATTATCCGGTGAAGCGTATGATGCTGGAATGCCGTTCGCTGGGCGAAGTCGTTCAGCTTCTGCATGACATCCAACTGTGGTGCAACGGCAACTACGTGCTGTGTGACGGGCGAGGCGAAATCGCTGACATCGAAGCGACGCCCGACGGCCCTTGCAGCCTCTCCGACAACGATCACGGCTTCATTGCTCACTCGAACCATTTCGTCTGTTCACAACATGCAACGAAAGAGAATCACGACAAGTCGGCCGTCGATTCGTTCTCTCGTCTGACTCGAATGAACGAGCTGATCGAGTCGCGTTTCGGCCAGTTGACGGTTGACGATTTCAAGACGTTTTTGCGAGATCGTGACGGCGATCCGAGCGGGATCTGCCGCGTTGCGCAGACGACTGATCCTGAAGCGGACTGGGTGACCGCTGGCATCACGATCGCATCGATCGTTGCCGAGCCGGAGAAGCGGCAGATCCACGTCGCAGCGGGTAACAAGGCGGAGACGCCGTTCGAGGTTTATGAGATGCACGGTGTTTCGTAGGTTGGACGCCCACGTCCGACCAATCAATCGACGGACGAGGGCGTCCGTCCTACATTGCTCACGTGGAAGCCTATAGACATGAACGCATCACACATCTTGAAGAGCCAGCCGCTGCCACAACCGAAGATCGTTTTGCCGACCGATGCGCTTGGCGAGCCACAAGGTCCAAAGAAACGGCTCGCGGCGATTACGACAGCGTACTACAAGTACTCGCACGCCGATGACATTATCACCAAGTTCATCGAAGGCTATGGGATGGTCGGTGGTGTCCATCAGCCGCATTGCGAAGTTGTTAGCTTGCACGTCGAGCAGTTCGTCGATAGTGACATCGGCCACGGCATGGCGGTGAAATACAACATCCCCTTGTTTGATAGTCCCGCCGAGGCTCTAGCGCTCGGAGGCAAGGAACTTGCTGTCGATGGTGTGATCCTCGTCGGCGAGCATGGCGAATTCCCGATCAACGAGAAAGGGCAAAAGGAGTACCCGCGTCGCAGGCTGTTTGAGGAGATTGTGAAGATCTTCCGTGCATCGGGCCGCAGCGCGCCGGTCTTTAACGATAAACATCTGGCTTACGCTTGGGACGATGCTACCTGGATGTATCAACAAGCGAAACAACTCGGCTTTCCGTTGATGGCTGGATCGAGTGTTCCCGTTGCCTGGCGATTGCCACCGTTGGCGTTCAAGGATGGGATTGAACTCGACGACGCGTTGTCGGTCTATTACGCACCAGGGCACATCGAAGACGGAGTTGACTACGCCTCTTATCACACGCTCGAGACGCTGCAAGCTTTCGTCGAGCATCGCCAGGGCGGCGAGACCGGTGTGCGCACAGTACAACTGCTCGAAGGCGACGCTGCGTGGCAAGCCGCTGACGACGGCTTGTGGTCGCCGCAGTTGTTAGCCGCGGCACTCAAGACCGTCCCGTCGGCGAGCAACACCGCGTCTGATGCTGCAACTTTGCAATCAGAAGATCCGAATCCGGTCGTTATCCTTGTCGAATACAGCGACGGCTTCCGCGCCGGCGCTTACCTAACACGCCGCTTTTTCGAAGACGAATTCTGCTTCGCGGCCAAAGTGAAAGATGTCGAACAGCCCGTTGCCACATTGTGCTACATGATCAAACCGCAACGTGACCACTTCAGCTTCCTTTGCAACCACATCGAGGTCATGTTCCGCACTGGCAAGCCCAGTCTGCCCGTTGAGCGAACCTATCTCGTCGGCGGAATCCTCGCCGCCGCTGCAGACTCGCGATTCGAAGGGCAGAGTAGAATCGAAACGCCGCATCTCGCTTCGCTCGGTTATACACCAAGTGTCGAAAGAGCGTTTTAGTAGGTCGCGCTCGCCGAGCGTGACCTCGAAAACCACCTGGTTTTCGTTCGGCTGAAGTCACGTTCGGCGAAAGTGACCTACCTTGTCGGCAGCCGACTGCGTCCACGAACGGCTTGCGGTTGAACGACCGTTCGTAACCAGTATAAGTATGCTAGCCTCGTCTCGAAGTGGCGCGGTTCAGCGAAGATACACCGCAACTAACCGTGCGATGACAGATCCGGTCAGCCGGCGGTATACTGGTGGTCGGAGAACTTCGTATGCCGCGCAACAAACTCAACACGTCGCCCCACAACGTCACTCGTCGCAACATGCTGCAGGCGGGGTCGCTCGGTCTGATGGGGCTGTCGATGGCGGACGTGTTACAAATGCGTCGCCACGCAGCAGGAGCCACCTCGGCGAAACCGAAGGCGGTCATCTACTTGTTCCTGACCGGTGGACCGTCGCAGCATGATACGTTCGACATGAAGCCCGATGGGCCGACAGAATACAGGGGCGAGTTCAATCCGATCGCGACACAGACTCCGGGCATTCAGATCTGTGAGCACTTCCCGATGCTCGCCGGGCGGAGTGAAAAGTGGTCGCTTGTTCGTTCACTAACGCACAAGGACAACGGGCACGACAAAGGGACGTACGTGATGTTGACGGGGAACAGCGTCGTCCCGCCGACATTCCGTTCGAGCAAGCCGCAATCGATCGATTTACCAAGTATCGCCGCGATCGCTGGTTCCGCGAGCCAACCTCGTCGCAACATGCCGCCAAGTGTGATCCTTCCCGAACGAATCTATCACTCGAACTCGGGCGTCTATCCCGGCCAGTTCGCCGGGCTGCTAGGGCCGCGACACGAACCCTGGTTGCTGCAATGCACCGACAAACCCCACGCCTATCACGGCTATTCTGGTGCCTTCCCGAAGTACTTATTTAATCTGCATGACGGAGTCGCTTCCGACAAAGACGAGTGGCGATTCTCAGTTCCGCACCTGACTTTACAAGAAGGAATGCCGCACTTGCGATTCCGTAATCGGCTGTCGCTTTTGAAGTCGATCGATGAACAACGTTCGCAGCTCGAGCAGTCGGCCAATGTCGCGAACTACGATCGCCTTCGTCAGGGAGTGGTTTCCCTAATGGCAGATCCGAAGACACGCGAAGCGTTTGATGTGCGAAACGCCGATGCGAAGGTGCTTGAGCGCTATGGAGATAATTCGTTTGGGTGGTCGCTGTTGATGGCTCGTCGGCTGATTGAAACGGGCGTCAACATGGTGCAAGTCAACATGGGGAACTTCGGGAGCTGGGATCTTCACGGCAACAACTTTCCGCTCGCGAAGAACTTTCTTTTCCCACCAACCGATCGCGCGGTCGCCGCTCTGCTGGACGATCTTGAAGAAAGCGGCTTATTGGAGAGCACACTCGTCGTGATGGCTGGCGAGTTTGGCCGTACGCCGCGGATCTTCAATGTTGCTCCGAAGATCTACAAGCTGCCGGGACGGGATCACTGGTCGCCAGCTCAATCGATTCTGCTGGCTGGCGCGGGCATCCGAGGTGGCACGGTGGTTGGGGCGACAGATCGCAACGGCGCGTATGTCACGTCCGATCCGCAGACACCCGAGAATTTCGCCGCGACGATCTACCACGCGCTTGGCATTCCGCGAGACGCCACTTGGTATGACATGGCCAATCGGCCCTACTACATCTATCAAGCCGATCCGATCCACGGATTAGCCTAGCTAGGGGCTACTCAGGAATAACTTCCTCGTTTTGTGACGAGACCGAAATAACTCCGGCATTTAGTCAGTGGCAACCCCAATGAATCCCAACGTGTAAGTCTTGAAGTCGCACTCTCTCCTCCGCCCCGAAGAGGGCAATCATATGTCAGCCCAGGGCAACGCCCTGGGAAGCTTGAAGAGGCTCGGAGCCCTGTAAGGGCAAACAACTTCACGTCAGACGCTAGTTCCGCCCTTTCAGGGCTCAAAGGTGTTTCCGCGATCGTAAACCTCGGGCTGGTATATAGCTGCCCCTTCGGGGCGAAGAACCGAAACGTCGAGCTACCCCAAAACCTCGCTCTTATGTCGATGTTGTTCAACGAAGATCTCAAAACACCGAGGTTATTCTTAAGTCCTCCCTTAGCTGCTGATGGCGTCAAAGTAGTTCGTGAATCGGCTTGCTTCGTTCCAACAGCGTCACAATCTCTCGCGGAAGTCTCGCTTGCGTACGCAGCTTGGGGACATCGAACAACACATGCATGACAGTTGCGAATAGGTTATCGAGCGTGATGGGTGCCGTGCGCGGTTCTTCTGCCTTAGCTGTTGACTGGCCAATCGCTTGGCCCATGCGTAAGCCCCCACCCGCGAAGGCCAACGTGCTCAGACGGGGCCAGTGATCGCGACCGCCGTTGTCTTTCACTCGCGGAGTACGACCGAACTCGCCTGTGATGATTAACAGTATCTTATCGCTCAAGCCACGCGATTCGACGTCCTCGAGGAACGCGCTCACCGCATGATCGACCGGTCGCCCAAGTTCCTCCATGCCGCCTGGCATGTTTAGCTGAGTATTGCCGCCGTGCATGTCCCAGCCTGGATTGTGAATCGTGACAAAGCCGCAGCCGGCTTCGCATAATCGCCGAGCCAAGAGCATCTGCTTGCCCAAGGTCGAAGGCCGATCCGCGTGGATGCCGGTGACAAACTGGCTGGTGTCGTAGCGTTCGACGAGCGCGGGCGACTCTTGTGTCAGATCGAACGCGGCGCGCGACTTGCCGAGGACGAATTCTAGCGCTTGCTGCGCGAACTTATCCAACGATTCAATCGACCCTCGCGCGTCGAGCTGCCGGTTCAATTGATCGAGGGCTTTGTTAAGTGCCAACCGATCGTCGAGACGAGCCCGGGAGATCCGTAGCTGCATGTCGCCGCTCGCTTGGCTGTCGCCTCCAACTTGAAACGGTCCGTACGCGCCTCCCATATCTCCTGGCCCAGCGGCATCGAGCAGTCGCAACCGCTCCTTGTTGAACTGCTTATCGACTTCAGAGCTACTCACATAGACATGGGTTGGCATACCTGTGTCTGGATGACTCGTACCGCGCAGACGCGAAACGATCGATCCCATGCCTGCATGATTGACAGGATTCCCGCCGCGAATGACTTGCTGGACGGCTTCCGTATGGCCACTCTGCCCGTGTGTGAAAGATCGAACGACGGCCATCTTGTCAGCGAGGCCCGCAAGGCGAGGGAACGTCCCGCCGAAGGCGACGCCAGGAACTTTCGAGGGCAACGCGCCCGTGACGCTCCGATACTCCGCAGGTGCTGCCATCTTCGGATCGAAGGTCTCGATCTGGCTAGGGCCGCCCGTTAAGAAGAGCACAACGATCGATTTGTCGCGTGTTACGCTTCCATTCCTCGCGGCGTGAACCTGAGCCGACAGCAGAGACGACAGGCCCACTCCACCAATTCCCAGCGTGCCAATCCGCAAGAACTCGCGGCGACTTCCGCCTTCGCAGTTTCCGTGCGACTCGCCAGTGACGATCTCCAGCATCAGCGCGACAACTTCCGATGATTCCGTTTAGGGGTAAAGAGAGCCGCGTAAGCGACGCTGGATCTTACCAAATGATACGTTGAGCCGCCAAATGATACGTTGAGCCGCCAGGGTGTATTTTTACACGAATCTGGGCGGTATCCTTCTTTGACAGTGGCTCGGTTGGAATAACTGAGCGTGACTGTGGATCAAGGTCAAGGAGGACACGATCATGCAGTCGATGCTTGGCCTTTTGCGCTGGATCGCTTGTTGTACGACCGTGCTGCTCGTCGCGGGATGCGCGGGGGCGACGGTCCAGGAAGATCGCTCGATCAACTACTCGACCGATGGTGGCGACGTTGGGTTTCAGCATGGCGAAGACGGCATCTTCGTTGCGAGCGGTGAAGGGGACAAGCTCGAGAAGGTCTACGACGGCGGCGAAGATACGATCGCGGTCAGCTCGCCGCTGTGGTCACCTGTTGACAAACGATTGATATTCACGTCGGCGCGGTCAGCCAATCCTGATGACAACCATGTCGCGACGGCAATTGCGGCATGGGACGCCGATCCCGAGGGACGACGTTTTCTGCCGGAAGAGGTGATCTATACTTGCATGCTTCGCGCTGCGCCCAGTGGAGATGAGACACCGCCGCCGGTGGCGTTGTTTGAAGCGACGTGCGACCACCCTGGCTACGTCGCGGCGAATGTTGCCGTGCGTTGGCATCCTGCTGGCGATCGTGTTCTTTTCGTTGCCGAACGGATGGCTTTGGACATAGCCTCTTTGAGTTTGATCTAGCCACGAAAGAGACTCGGCAGATCCTGCCTCAGTCGGCAGCCGCGTTGATCTTCGATTGGACGCCCGGCGGTTCGTTTCTCGTCTGCGTTCTCGCCAGTGCGGACGGTAACCCAGAGGTGGATGGCATTTGGATTCGTCCAACTCAAGGGGAAGAATGGTGGAAGGCGCCCGAGTCGGAACATCTGGCGGTGGCGAATTCGGGAGCGATACTCGAGCGATTACGTTCAACGCGTCCGGCGTGGACAGCCGATGAACAGCGGTTTGCCTTCGTCATGCACCGTGCCGAAGCGGGCACTGAGGGACACCACGAGATTCTGGCCATAGACGCCGGATCGCGAGAGGTCAGCTCGCTCTACGAATCCGCATCGCGGCTCCGAGATCTGCATTGGGATCCACGGACTCACAAGCTCGGATTCATCGAGGAAGGCACGCCAGCCGCATTACGTATCGTGGACGAGTCGGGAGCGGTTTCGGATGCCGTCAATCCGGACACTGTAAGGCGATTCGCTGGCTGGAGTCACGACGGAACGCGACTGGCTTACATTACGCCCGAGCCGCGTGACGACTCTACCGCGCAATGGGCTTTGCTGTTTCCTCCAGTTCCTGATACGCGTGATCATGTCTACATCGCCGAAGGCACTGGCGATCAGCCGGGCAGTGTGGTTCATTCCGGCGTTCGCATCACGTTTCCTCAGTGGTCGCCGAAAGAAGATTCGCTTTCGCTGTGGGGCACATACACACCGACTCATCGCAGTTTGCTGTCCATGTTTCTTCCTTGGACGCTGCATCCCGGAGATCCGGCGGCCGTCCTGAATTGTCAGACCGGCGAGATGAAGTGGATGGCTGTCAATGCTCATGAAGAGGCACAAGTCGGGCATTACTACTTGCTCAAGCGAGATTACGAGCAGGCTTGGCAGTGGTACCAACGGTCGGCCGACGATCGAGAACCCGCGAGTCCGATCAAGCTCAGTCAGATCGATCAGTTCTTACGTCAGCTTCGCATTCACCAAGATGCGACCTTCTTCGAGTATTACTGTCTGACAAAGTTGGAACGCCATGACGAGGCAGTCGCACGGCTGGAACGGTTCCGCAAGTCGATGACTTTCGACACCGAGGATGTTGGCGACTTGTTTGAGAATTGGAAGCTGTCGGATGAGGAGCTTCGCACCGAGCTTGCGAAGATGCTCGCATTCGCAACTCCTTTGATGCAGAACGCCTACATCGCCGAAGTGTACTTAAGCCTTGATGCGGTCGCCGATGGAGTTACTTTCTTCGAACGCGAATTGGCTGACGCGCATCGGCTCGCATCGGCACTCTGCTTGAGTCAGTTGCTCCTCGTCCTCAACGACCGCGAAGCGTACGCCGAACTTTCCACACTGACGCTGGCTCCTTTGCTAATGAAAATGATCGAGTGGCAGAACATTCTGGAAGAATTCGATTTCACGAACTTAGCTGAGTCGCGGCGACAGGCCGAACAAGCCACGCTAATTACGTCAGGAGCATTGGCCCTACGACCTATGATGTCGAACGATTTTCTAACCGAGTTCTCCGACGAGCAACTTCGAGAGTATCTCCGCCAGTGGCGACGACTCGGTGACGAGGCACAGAATGACGTCGAACGCTTGGGTGTTGATTCGGTCTTGGTCGCTATCCTGACACAGCTTGACGACGACGAACGTCGCGAAGTCGAAGAGCGGATCCAAGCAAATTCTCTCGGTGCTAACTTCAGGTCGATGTTTCAAGAAGAGCTGCCCGAATAGCTACAATACAAAAGCCTTCGCTGACCTGTCGTTTTCTGAATTCACGCGAGCAACTCGTTTATCACACTCGCTTGATAAATATCGGTCAGTCGCTCATCCCGCCCGTTGTGATAGTAATTAAGTTCTTCGTGATCCAAGCCGAGCAGATGCAAGATCGTGGCATGTAAGTTCGCAGTCTGCGTCCGATTTTCGACAGCTCGATAGCCGAAGTCGTCCGTTGCGCCATACGCTTGCCCGCCTTTAACACCACCACCAGCGAGCCAGACGCTAAAGCCATAAGGATGATGATCGCGACCGGCGGCGGCGTTGCCGTTGCGCAGTTCGGCGGCAGGTGTGCGGCCAAACTCGCCACCCCATAGGATTAACGTCGAGTCCAGAAGGCCTCGCTGCTTGAGGTCGGTGAGGAGGCCGCCGACCGGAAGATCTGTTTGCTCACAGCAATCCTTCGTCCGCTTGTTGTTCTCGCTGTGAGTGTCCCAGGGCTGGCCCGCCATAAAGAGTGATACAAAACGAACGCCGCGTTCAATCAAACGTCGAGCCATTAGACAGCGTGTTCCGTACGACTTCGTCTTGTCGTTATCGAGCCCATACAGCTTGTGTGTCGCCGCCGTCTCTTGCGAAAGATCAAGCGCACTCGTCGCGGCCAGTTGCATACGACCCGCCAACTCGAAGGCTTCGATACGTGCTTCCAGTTCGAGCTCACCAGGCCGCGAGGCGAGATGGCGTTTGTTGAGTTCACGCAGCAGGACAGCTCGCGCGTTCTCGACGCGCGCCGAACGCTTTTCTGTCGGCTGCAGATGCAAGACCGGACTCCCCTGCTCACGAAACATCGTGCCTTGAAATTGAGGCGGCAACCAGCCACTCGACCAATTACGAATACCATCGACCGATTGCCCCTTCGGATCGGGCAATGCGACAAAGGCTGGGAGGTTGCGGTTCTCGGTACCAAGGCCATAGGCGAGCCAAGCGCCAAGCGTCGGCCGCCCGGCTATCGTCAGGCCTGTTTGAGCCATCCAAATCGCCTGTTCGTGGTTGCGATGTTCCGTGAACATCGACCGGACAACGGCGATTTCGTCGGCGTGTTGAGAGACAAAGGGTTGGATCTCGGAGAACTCTAGGCCACTCTCACCGCGTCCTCTGAAACGGTGCGGGCTTCCCATCAAGTTCTTCGTGCGGTTCTCATCGTCAGCCACTTCGCCCGAAGGAGGCGTCCCGTCCAATCGGCTCAGCAGCGGCTTGGGGTCGAGCAAGTCAACATGACTGGGGCCGCCATGCATATAAAGTTGAATGACTGCTTTGGCCTTTGGTTCGAAGTGCGGCCCCGACGCCTGTGCGGAAGCATTTGCAATCGCCGTCTCGTTGAGCAACGTGCCGAGTGCGAGGCCTCCGAACCCAGCCCCAAGTTGAGAAAGCAAATCGCGACGTGATAGCAATGGGTTCATTTGTCGTCCTTGTCCACCTTAATCTAAGTAGGCAAACTCGTTCGCACTGAGCAACATGTGGCACAAATCGGCGAGCGCGTTTCGCTTTGCTTTGGTCATCACTTCCGGTTGGTCACGCGATTCTTCCGGCGACTCAGCCAAGTAACGATTCGTTTGCTCTACGACGAAGTTATCGAACAACTCTCGCTCCGTGTTGCCGCACGAGCGGGCAAACGCCACACGAACCGCATACGCGACAGGATCGTCCTCGCCATGCGAAAGCACTCGATCTGCGAATGCGTTCGCGGCGCGCACCATGATGTCGCTATTGAGGAGCGTCAGTGCCTGCGTCGAGACGGTTGAGACGCCTCGCTGCGTGCAATTCACTGCGATCTTCGGTTGATCGAAGAGATCTAGCATCGTCTCTGGACGTAGTCGCATCACGAGAACATAGACCGAACGGCGGTTCTCGCCGTGGCCTGGAGGCACGATCGCTTCGCCGTTCGATGATCGGCTGACCGGAACCGGCGGACCGTACATGGTCTGTTCTGCCGTGCCTGACGCGAACAAGATCGCGTCGCGAAGCGGCTCCGCTTCAAGCCGCCGAATCCTTTGACGCCACAACAAATCGTTGTTCGGATCAACCTGTTCACATTTGCCGCGATCATCGTCGTCCACTTGTGAACTCTGTCGCCAAGCCGACGACGTCAGAATCAATCGATGAATATGCTTCACGCTCCAGCTGCTACGAACGAACTCGGTCGCCAACCAATCAAGCAACGCGGGATGACTCGGCGGCGCGCCGGTAACTCCAAAGTCTTCCGGACTCGCGACGATGCCTCTTCCAAAGTGATGCATCCAGATTCGATTAACCATCACTCGAGCCGTAAGCGGATGCTCCGCTTGAGTAAGCCATTTCGCAAATGCCAGCCGGCGACCGCTCGGGCGAGTTTCCTTCGCAGAGTCCTTCCAGTCGAATAGCTGCGGCGTGGCTATGGTCGAAATAACTCCCGGCCGCACGGGCGGCCCCGGCGTCAGTGGATCGCCTCGCAACAGGACGGGCGTCGTCACCGGGCCTTCCAGGTCGTACAACGCCCGGATTTCATCAAAGGTTACGCGATGGCCGTTCTCCGTGGCGACCTTTCCGTTCAACTCCGCCGACTGCTCTTGATACTCCTGGTAGGTCGAACCAAGAGCTTCGTCGAGTTCTTTACCTTCGGGGCGAAGTTCCTTCTTGAACTTCTCGACGAACGCATTCTGTTCGTTGGTTCGCTTCCCATCCGGCGTCACGAACGCCGATTCAACATCCGCGCGAACATCTTCCGACACCTTTGCGAGCCGATCGGCGAACAGCTTCTCGGTAAACTCCTTTTTCAACGCGGCTAGTTCCGCCTGCAAATTCTTGACCGCCTCGTCGATCTCCGCGTTACGCTTCGTCGCGGCATCTTCCTGCTTCTTCGTCGCCACTTTCACACGACGATTCATCTGTGGAACCCAATTGTCGGGCCGATAGGCGTTCATGAAGATCGCCTGCATCCGGTAGTAATCGACTTGCGGAATCGGATCGAACTTGTGGCTGTGGCAGCGTGCGCATTGGATCGTCAGTCCCATGGTCGATGAGCAAACGATCTGCAGCGTGTCGAAGAGCGTTGGGTAGTAGTACTGAGCATGCGCGTTCTTGATTGTCGAGAAGTCCGGTCGGCTGGGATCGGCGGCCGTTCGCAGGAAGCCTGTCGCGGTTACAGCTTCGACGACACTTGCGGGCAATTCATCCATCGTTTTGTAAGCAGTCCAGTAATCGGTCAACTCGTCGCCGGCAAGCTGCTCGAGCAAGAATCGATCGTAAGGCTTGTCGTTATTGAATGCTCGAATGACATAGTCGCGGTACTTCCAGAGCAGCGGGAGTTGGCGGTCTTCGCTCAGAATTCCAGCCGAGTCGGCATAGCCGGCCACGTCGAGCCAATGCCTGGCCCAGCGCTCGCCATACCGCGGGCTTGCCAGCAGCCTTCCGATCGTCCGTGGATAAGCATCCGGCCGGTCATCATTAACAAACTGTTCAATCTCAGCAGGCGTCGGCGGAAGCCCAAGCAAATCGAAGCTCGCTCGTCGGAGCAGCGTTGTTCGCGACGCGTCGGCAGCGAAGGACAGCTCCTTCTCTTCTAATTGTTTCAGCACGAAGGCATCGATTGGATTGCGAACGCGATCGTCCCGCGCGAGCTCTGGAATCTCCGGCCGCAGGGGTGGGTTAAACGACCACAATTCGGCACCAGTCAAATCCTCGGCTAAATCGACCGGCTTGACATTGCTAACCCCTTCGGCTCCGTCGTTAATCCACGTCCGAATGATTCCTTTCTCTGTTGCGGTCAGCTTCTGCCCGTCCAGTGGCATCTTGTCGGCGGCGATCTTCTCGTACAGAAGGCTGAACTCAGCAGCGGCAATTCGAATCGCCGCGCCCGACTTGCCGCCGTTCAGCAGCGAAGAGGGTTGCGTCAGATTCAGATCGCCCTTCGGCTCAACCCCTGCATGGCAACGAATGCACTTTGCGCGAAAGATCGGCAGTATGTCTGTGGCGAATGTCAGCTTGTCGCTGGGTTTGTCTTCGGCTGCGTTTGCGAAACCGCTGGAAACAACAGCACTCACCAGCGTCAAGATCATCGTAGCTCTCACACTCCGCGTGAGGATAGCGGTACGGCGAACGACGATGGCATGAGTGAACGCGTACACGAGTATTAGATCCCTTCTAGCGCCGCTCTCATCACACCGACTGTGATGGATACTTGGGTTGCGGCTCAACTGCCTTATGATAATGCGGTTCGTTCTGAGTCACAACGCGATTCGGCAACTGCGTTTAGGTGTCCGCACGAATAATCTCCCCGATTCGTGCTCTTTCATTAATTCGTGCGGACGATATCACTTACGTCCTCTCTAGGACAGCAAGTAGGATACAATCACGGGGTTCTAGACATTCGGTATTCTGGTTTACCCCCCACGTCATTCCATTCACGCGCGTCAGAGAAGACCAATGAATCGTAAGTTCTTGCAGGGTCTCGGGATCCTATTCGCAGTTGTCTTCTCGTTCGTTCTGACGCACGAATTGCGAGCTGAATTGCGAGCCGGAGCAGCCATCGCCGACATCACGCCGCAGCAACTACCGGTCTCGATGACGGGCAGCTTTCAGGATCGTCAAGCGACGGGTGTATACGACCGACTGAATGCTCGCTGCCTTGTGCTGGACGATGGCAAGACGAGTGTTGCCATCGTCGTGTGTGACAGTTGCCTCATCACACGAGACATCTTTGATGCAGCAAAGCAGCTCGTTTTTGAAAAGACAGGGATGCCCACAAGTCGGATGATGATCTCAGCGACACATACTCATACCGCGGCAACGACCGTCGCGTTGGCTCAATGCCATCCTGATCCAGCGTACTTGAAGTACCTGACTCGGCAGATAGCACAGTCCGTCATCGATGCTCACTCGCGATTGCAGCCAGCATGTGTCGGCTGGGCTGTTGGAAAGGAAGCTGCCGAAGTCAACAATCGACGCTGGTTCGTCAAGCCAGAAGGAATACGTCCCGATCCCTTTGGCCGCACAGACGCCACGGTTCGCATGAACCCGCCGCGCGGAAGCGACTTGCTGATCAAGCCTGCCGGGCCGATCGATCCGGATGTCTCCATTCTCTCCGTTCAACACGCTGACGGGAGTCCGTTGTCGGTATTGGGGAATTACTCGTTGCACTACGTCGGCGGCATTCCCCCGAATCAACTCTCAGCAGATTACTTCGGCGAGTTCGCACGTCAGATCCGCTCTCGTGTCGATGGCACGAAGTCGTTCGTTGGCATCATGTCCAATGGGACAAGCGGCGACGTGAACAACTACAACTTCCTCGCGCCTCGTCCGCGAGCTGCTCCCTTTGAACGCGTCACCGCGGTCGCGAACCGAATCGCCAACGTAAGCTTCGCCGCGTACGAAGGCATCGACCATTGTGGCGATCACACACTGAAGATGATCGAGCGGACGATCGATCTTGGCGTGCGTCGTCCCAACGAATCGGACGTGGCTCGCGCAAAGAATCTGCTCGCAAACGCAGCCGATCCAAAGCGACTGAACACGGACGAACTTTATGCTCAAGAGACGCTGCGACTAGCTGATTATCCATCGACCGTAAACATCAAGCTACAAGCACTGCGAATCGGCGACTTAGGGATCGTCGCGATTCCATGCGAGGTCTTTGCTCAGATCGGTCTCGACATCAAAGAGAAGAGCCCCTTTGCGACGACTTTCACCATCGCATTGGCGAACGGTTACAACGGCTATCTACCGACGCCTCAACAACACGCTTGGGGCGGCTACGAAACTTGGCGTTCCGGCTGGAGCTACCTCGAAGAAGACGCATCGACAAAGATCTTGAGCAACGTGTTGGAGATGCTCGGGGAGTTGTAGGATGACCTCGCAGCACGACGATGCGAAGCCGTGGCAGTTCAGTTTGTGCGTCTTGATGGTCATTGTGACGCTGTCCGCTATCGTGGCGGCGCTATGGCCGACGCCTATTAGAAGTCGCCAAGCGGACTGGGAGCCGCCCCTAGATGCTGTCCCTGAAGACGAACTGGGTGAGATGGATTTGCCGCCGTAAGCCTGCGCGGATCGTCAGCACTCTGCCCGTTTTACAGGCACCGAAACTTTCTCACTCAACGGCTACCCACAGTCACTTGCCTTTCGTAGCAAGTGTATCGACAATGGAACCTCCCTCCTGACACCCTACCAACTGAGCCCACCTTGGTATGCCGAGCTTCCTCACCAAAGCTTGTTTCTTGTTGATCGTAGCGAGTTGCTGCGACTCCCCCTGCCTTCACGCCGCAGAGCCGGACCTGAAAGCGATCTTCCCGCTCGGCTGCTCGCCCGGTGAGAGTATCGAAGCCACCCTTATCGGTGGCGGATTGGATAAGGTAACGGCGTTGCACTTCAGCACGCCCGGCCTGTCAGCCGAGCCTATCGAGAAGAATCGCTTTCGGATCACCGCGTCCGACGAAGCATCGCTCGGCACGTGCGACGTTTGGATAGCCACGCCAGAGGGACTGGCAGGCCCACGTCGTTTCGCCATCAGCAGTACTGCCATCGTTGTCGAGCAAGAGAGCAACGATACGAGCGATCTCGCACAAGCTGTCACCTTGCCGGTTGTCGTTGACGCGAAGTGTGACAAGGCAGCCGATCTCGATTGGTTTGCATTCGCAGCGGAGAAAGACCAAGAGATCAGCATTGCCTGCCGTTCGCATTCGCTTGATGGCAGCGTTCGCCCGTTCTTTACCCTTGTGGGCCCCAGCGGCCGTGAACTCGTTCACAGTTCAGCAAGCCGTCTCGAACCGGAGGCAACGTTTCACGTTCCCGCTTCCGGGGCTTACCGCCTTCTCGTCCACGACCGAGGCTACAAGAAAGACGATTTCAGTTACTACCGAATCGAACTAAGCGTGCCAGCCGAAAAGACGAACACCTCCACGGCACATCGCGCACTCATTACATCAGACGACGTGTTGGCGACCGAGCAGATCACCGAACAGATAGCCTCGGAGGAAACTCCGCAAGAGCTCGACCTTCCCAGCCGGATCGCGGGTAGCTTTGAACAACGCAACGCTGTCGATTGGTTTCGATTCGCGGCGAAGAAGGGTCAAACCGTCCACATCGAAGCCTTTGGCGAACGGCTTGGGCAAATGATGGACATCGACGTTGCTATCTACGACGACAATCAGAAGGAAGTTGTCGCGTTGAAAGACATCGCGGCTCCCAAGAGCGTTCCAGCGACCTTGCCACTCGTTTCGCTCGATCCGACGATCGATTGGAAAGTTCCGACCGATGGCGAATACTCGATCGCGATCCGCGATCTTTATGGCGGAAGTGTGTTTGGGCCGGATCGTGTGTACGAATTGATCGTTCAGAAACAGCGTCCGAGTTTCTACGCGTTTGTGATGTCAACGAATGCGAAGCCAAGTCGCGGAGTGGCGATCAAGCGTGGTGCAGAAGCTGAAGCGTCTGTAGTCGTCGTTCGCACCGGAGGCTTTGCCGGCGAAGTAACAGTTCGAATCGAAGAGCCGAATGACAGCGTAACACTAGAGAACGGTGTCGTCGGCCCGAAAGAAGTGACAAAACCGCTAAGGCTTGCGGCTGCGAGTGATTCCGCGGTTGGCTTTCACCCGCTTCGACTTGTTGCCGAGGCGGAGATCGGCTCTGATAAACGCACGATTTCAATCCCGTATGCCGCTGTCATCCGGCCCGGGCTGACTCGTCGAGTGGAAGAAATGCTGATCGATATCAGCGAGTAAACGACAAGATGCGAAGAACGTTTTCCGTACTGATGATTGTGCTAAGCGCTTCCGCATTGCACGCTGAGTCGCTCCCAATACCGACGGACCCAATACCGACGGACGCAGCGACTACGCAGTTGCACTTCGCGAACGACATCGTGCCGATCTTCACGAAGCTTGGCTGTAACAGCGGCGGCTGTCACGGCAAATCGACCGGGCGCGGCGGGTTCAAACTGTCATTGTTTGGATTTGAACCTGCAGATGATTTCGATGCCATCAGTCGGGGATCGCGAGGCCGGCGAGTGTTTCCCGCTTCACCAGACGAATCGCTGCTGTTGAAGAAAGCGACGATGGCGGTCCCGCATGGCGGCGGTCGGCGGATGGAAACGACCGATCCCGAGTTCGTCTTGCTGCGTGAATGGATTGCGGCCGAGATGCCGACGGGGCGTGGCGATGCTCCGAAGATCACCGGGCTGCGTATCGAACCAAAGACGCCGCTGATGGCTAACGACGTCGAATTGCAATTGACCGCGGCCGCGATCTATTCCGATGGCAGCACGCGCGACGTGACTCGACTGACACGCTTTCGCAGCAGCGATTCGGCCGTCGCGGATGTCGATGAGCATGGGCTCGTGCACAGTGAATCGCGCTCAGGCGAGACGGCGATCGTCGGCCTTTATCAGGAGCAAGCCGCTGTCAGCCGAGTGATTGTCCCGACGGCCAATCCGCCGAATGACCTGCAACAGCGACTGAACGACCTCCCCATTCGTAACTTCATCGACCGACATCTTGTCACAAAACTGAAGCAACTGCGTGTGGCCCCTGCAAGTGTTGCCGACGACGGTGCGTTCTTGCGGCGTGCGACGCTACAAATCGCCGGCCGCTTGCCGAGTCCCGCCGAGACGCAGGCCTTCTTGGCCAGCGACGACTCAAATAAGCGAGAGCAACTGATCGATCGGCTTCTCGACAGCCAAGACTATGCCGATCACTTCGCTCAAAAGTGGTCGGACCTGCTCCGCAACAAGCGTCGCGGACAAACGCCGCGTATTCCCGGAACGATCGCCTTCCATCGCTGGATTCGCAACGCGCTCGCGTCGAACTTGCCGTACGATCAGTTCGTGCGAGAGATAGTCACGGCGACGGGTAACGTAACGGTGAATCCTCCGGCCCAGTGGTATGCTGAAGTTCGATACCTCGACCGATATGTTGATGACACCGCGCAAGTGTTTCTCGGACTCCGCATCGGCTGCGCTCGGTGCCACCATCATCCGTTCGAGAAGTTTAGCCAAGACGATTACTTCGGACTCGCTGCGTTCTTCTCGCGGGTGGATCGTAAGGGCGGGGCTGGTGTTGCCGAACGGCGTGCCGATGAGACGATCTTCGTAAAGGCGACGGGCGAGGTGAAGCATCCTTTGACCGACGCCGTTGTCGTTGCACGTGGTCTCGATGCTCCGGCGATTGAGCTCGCGCCCTATGCAGACCCGCGACACTCGCTGGTTGATTGGATGAGCGATCCCGATAACGAGTACTTTGCCCGCGCGTTCGTGAACCGTATGTGGGCGCACTTTTTTGGACGTGGTCTGGTCGAGCCGATAGATGACATGCGTGTTACTAATCCAGCGTCGATCGAGCCCCTGCTGGACGAATTTGCCGCCGAGTTCGTGGAGAGCAAATTTGATATGAGGCAGGTCATACACACGATCTGCACTAGCACGACGTACCAGTTGAGCTCGCAAGCGAACGAGACCAACCTCGATGAAACGCAAAGCCATTCGAGGTTTTATCCTCGGCGGCTGGCGGCCGAAGTTCTGCTTGATGCTACCGATCAGGTAACTGACGTGAAGACCGGATTCAGCGGTTTGCCCTCTGGTACGCGAGCGGTTCAACTGCCCGACGAAGACTACTCGAACAAGTTCCTCACGCTGTTTGGCCGACCGAAGCGCGAGAGCGCTTGCGAATGTGAGCGCACCGCTCAGCCAAGCCTGTCACAGTCGCTCTTTGTCTTGAACGACAGCTTCCTCCTGGGCAAAGCGACGTCGAGCGCGGGCTATGCCGCGAAACTCTCCGCCGATAACCGGGCGGACGACGAGAAGTTGCGAGAGCTATTCTTGACCGTTTTCTCACGAGAACCGTCAGAGCAAGAGTTGCACGACGCCACTGCTTATATCAGGAGCGAGAAGGATGTAAGAAAGGCTTATGGCAACTTGCTGTGGGCGCTGATGAGTACAAAAGAGTTTATGTACATTCATTGACGTTGGAGTACCGGCTTTAGCCGGCAGATCAGATAAGACCGCCTGAAGGTGGGGCTCTAACAAGTGAGATTCAACATGCAACACCAACGGATCTGCCCCGGCCCGCTTGACCGTCGATCGTTTCTGACGATCGGAGGATTGAGCCTTGGTGCATTGACAAGTGGTATCAGCCCGAATCTATCGCAGTTGCTTGCGAATGAAGAGGTGAGTTCCACTGCGAACAAAGACTTTTCGGTCATCTTGCTTTGGGCGAACGGTGGGCCAAGCCATCTCGAAACGTTCGACCTGAAGCCCGAAGCGCCGGCCGAGTACCGCGGCGAGTTCAATCCGATTCCCACGAACGTTCCGGGCATTGAGATCTGCGAACTGCTACCGAACTTGGCCAAGATGGCCGACAAGTTCTCGATCGTTCGCAGCCTGCACCACAATCGGAACGAACACTCCGGCGGCACATGTCGCTTTCTTTCTGGTTACTCTCCAATCGCGGCAAATCCGTCCGACGCCGAGTGCCCGGAATTGGGATCGGTCGTGGCGAATCAGCTCGAATCTCAGCAGAAGGACATTCCACTCTTCGTTGCCAATACGAAGTTCTACGGCGGCGGGCCGGCATATCTGGGTGCGGCGTATGCTCCGTTCATGCCGACCGCAAACCCGATCACTTCGTCGGGGGACAACAGTTACGATCCGGTTCCGCTGTTCGGGGCAAAGGGCGGCGGACTGCAGGCTCAGCAAGATGCACTGGCGGAACTGAAGAAACGCGATTCGCTGCTGAAAACGTTCGACAACTTCCGTCGCGAGTTGGACCGAACGGGTTCGATGAAGTCGCTGGACAAACTCAACGAGCGGGCAATGGCGATGTTGACCAGCCCGCGGACGGCCGACGCTTTCAATCTGTCCAAGGAACGGCAGGAGGTTCATGACAGGTACGGCGCTACGAACTGGGGCAAGAGCTTGTTGCTTGCGAGGCGGCTTGTCGAATCAGGTGTCCGCTTCGTGCAGATGCAAGCAACATTCCGACTATCGAAGGAAGCGGGCCGAACGAGTAACTGGGATGATCATTCGGTGAATACGCACACATTCAAAGCGTATCGCGAACGCATGCCGGTGTTTGACGTTGCCGTTCCTGCGTTGATTGAAGATCTCTACGCCCGTGGCATGGACAAGAAGGTCTTGTTTGTCTTCTGCGGCGAGTTTGGCCGCACGCCGTTGATTCGGCATCAAGACAAAAGCAAACGCCCTGGGCGCGACCACTGGTCGAAGGCGATGAGCATCTTCCTGGCGGGTGGCGGCTTAAAGATGGGACAAGTTGTTGGCGCGACGAACCCACGTGGCGAGCATCCCATCGAACGGACGATGGACAGCAACTGCCTGCTCGCAACGATCTATCGGCAGTTCGGAATCAACACCAAACAACTCTATTACGACAACAGCGGTCGTCCCGTCCCAATCCTTGCGGATGGCGAACCGATCGCCGAGTTGCTTTGAGTTTGACAGGACACGTTGCAATCATCGAAGTGGCTCATTCTCGAATCTTCGCCCCGAAGGGGCAGCCCGATGTCAGCCCAGGGCGACGCCCTGGGTTGTGATAGCAAAAACGCCACAGAGCCCTGAAAGGGCGGCATTATGGCAGAGCCGAGATAGTACCGCCCTTTCAGGGCTTTGATTTTGGATTTTACAGGTTTCCCAGGGCGTTGCCCTGGGCTGACATATCGATGCCCCGTTGGGGTGGAAGAAACCCAGCTAAGTAACGACCGATGAACAACTGTCGCTTCTTTGTAGGACGGATTGCCAATCCGTCTGCGGCGAAACAGACGGATTAGCAATATTAGCAATCCGTCCTACGACAATTATTGATCGTCCGATCCTAACCATATGGACGGCCAGTCGGGGCTAAGAAAACACAAGTAACGTCAAGACGCGATTTGAGTGTGCGTACGAGAATTCAATCCATGTCCACATTCGACCTCTCTCCGTACCACGGCATCTTCCCGGCGGGCATGACATTCTTTGATGCCGAAGGAAACCTCGACACGAAGGCGACGCTTGATCACTGGCATTGGCTTGTCGATCAAGGAGTGCACGGGCTGGTGGTCGCCGGAACGAGTGGCGAGTTTATCGCATTGACGATCGAAGAGCGGATGGAGTTGATTCGCCTGGCGGTCGAGCACTTCGGCGGTAAGCTTCCGATCATCGCGGGCACTGGGCACAATGCGACGAAGCTGACAGTTGATATCTCGCGCGAGGCGCAGGAGATCGGTGTTGATGCCTTCATTGTGATTCTGCCTTACTACAGCAAGCCGCCGATGGAGTCGGTTATGAATCACTACCGGACGCTGCGGCAGAAGACCGATCGGCCGGTAATGCTTTACAACAACCCAAACAACACCGCCTGCCCTGCGCTCACGCCGAAGCAAGTAGCTCAGCTTGTGGAAGAAGACGTCGTGCATATGGTCAAGAGCACGATGGAGTCAGTTGTGCCGGTGCACGATTTGTCGCTGTTGGTCGGCGATGAGATGCGCGTCTTTTACGGAAGTTTTCTGTCAGCCTATGAAGCTTTCGCTGCCGGTGCACACGGTTGGGTGAGCGGCGTTTTGAACGTGGCGACAGGCCCAGCGATCGAGATGTATCGAGCCGTCGTCGAAGAAAAGAACATCGAGCGGGGCTTCGAGCTTTGGAAGCACATCTTGCCGATCGTTCATCTTTACACTTATCAGAAGCTTGGACCGGCCGCGGACATTCCCATCTATCGCGGGATGTTACAGCTTTGGGGGCGGCACGGCGGTTACTCGCGCGAACCGTTTTCGGCCTTGACCGAACAACAGCTAGGGCTGCTGCGTGAAGAGCTGCGTATTGCTGGCTGGCTCGACTAAGTATAGGTTGGCCTTGTCAAACCACGGGAGCAACATGCGCGTCACGAAGCTTGAAACGAAGTTGATCGGCCTCGGCTTTCGCAACTGTATTGTCGTCGAGATCCATACCGACGACGGAGTTGTTGGATTCGGCGAGACGGTGTTGAAACGTCGTAGTAAGACGGTCGAGCAGAACATACATGAGCTTGGGCGTTATCTCGTTGGCCAAGATCCGATGCGGACCGAAGATCATCACGAAAAGATGTATCGAGATTCTTTTTGGGTCGGCGGGCCGCTGCATGGTTCGGCCATCAGTGCGGTCGATGTTGCGCTTTGGGATATCAAGGGCAAAGCATTTGGAGCGCCGATCTATCAGCTTCTGGGTGGTGCTACGCGAGATCGAATTCCGGTCTACTGCCATTGCCCTGCGGGTGCTTCGCCCGCGGAGTTCGCCGCGAACCTGGTTCGTTGCAAAGATTGGGGTTACTTCGCCGCCAAGACGACTCTGCCGCTGTTTTATGGCGGCGGGGCTGCGACCGACAAACAAGGATACTCCGGGGCTCGAGGCAATATCCCAGCAACCTGGCGCGAGACGGAGTGGTTGCCAACAGATACGTTTGATCGCATCGCTGAGTTCTTCGTGGCGGCGAGAGAAGCGGTCGGACCCGATTTCGAACTCGCTGTCGATTGCCACGGCCGATTGAATCCGGCGGATGCGATTCAATTGTGCGAAGCGTTAGCGCCGTTCAAGCTGATGTTCATCGAAGAGCCCACACCGCCGGAAGACGCAGGTGCGTTGCGCGAAGTCGCGGCGAGATCGGTCACACGGATTGCTTCCGGCGAGCGACTCGCTTCGGTGTACGAAGTCCGGCCATTTCTCGAGTCACGCTCGCTGGCGATTCTACAAGTCGATCTCGCCAATTGCGGCGGCATTACGGCTGGGAAGAAGATCGCGGCGCTTGCCGAGTCGCATTGCGTATCGATGTGCCCACACAATCCAAACGGCCCGCTTGCCACCGCCGCCGCCGTTCAACTAATGGCGGCGATTCCGAATTGCTTCATGCTCGAAATGATCGGCTCGCCGCAAGACCTTGAACTGCACCGTCAGATGGCACCCGCCGCACTCCAACCGACCAACGGCTATATTCCTTTGCCAACGGCACCAGGACTCGGAGTGGAGCCTTCTCCTGACTGTGGGGAATCGTTTCCGTACCAGGCGTTCGAAGGTTGGCGATAACCCGTTCTTCCGTAGGTCCGCATCGCCGAGGCGGACTCGGTCTCTCTCGGCGAGAGAGACCCACAGAAGGCGGAACTCACTCCTGAGCTACATGACACAGCACGCAGGTTGCCGCAAGCGACTGGTGATTCGTGCGATGATGCTCAGGATCGTACGGTGTCATATCGCTGTGGCAATGACGACAGTCGATGCCTCGTTCGAGGCTCCGCCTGTGAACCTTCTCGAAGTGCCAGTAACCGGGCCGCGGTTTCGCCAGCAACTCGTCCATGTCATGGCAGGAAATACAACGCTCCGTCGTGGCAGCTCGGTTAGTGTTGTCAAAGCCTAACTCGGTCCGCACCGCACGCGCGGCGACTCGTCCAGTGACGATACACGGTCCAAGGAATGTTCCTTCAAGCGCCGCCATACCATTAATGCCCGCAAGCCCGGCCAGTTCACCAACGGCGTACAAGCCTGGAATCGATTGCTCGTCTTTATCGAGCACGCGACAAGTCAAATCAATCGCGACGCCGCCCATGCTCTTGCGGGTCAGCGGATACGCTTGCATCGCGTAGAACGGAGGCGTTGCGATCTTCAGCGACATCTCACGACTTTTTGCGTCATCGCGGGTAAAGCGGCCGAAGTCGAGGTCTTCGCCATCGTCGATCATGGCGTTGTAGCGGCGTATCGTCTCAGCAAGCGATTTGGCTGGTAAACCTGCTTGTTCTGCCAGTTCTTCCAATGTGTCAGCCGACTTCATCAGAGTCGGATTCTGGAAGATGGTCTTTTCGACGTGACCAAAGTCCGCCCAATCCGAGCCGGAGACGACGAACTTCGGCTTACTTGCCTCGTCGAATACGAACCATAGCGTCGCATCTTCCTGTCGCAGAAGCTTCGGCATCACTTCCTTGGCCCAGTTAAGCAGGTTCGCGAAACGCTGCCCCTTCGAGTTCACGATGATGCCGTACATATTCGCGGCACTCAAACCGCGATCGCTGTCGGGATAGCGAGGATCGGGAATTCCCGTGAAATAGTTCCACTGATGGTCCATCTTCGTTAAGTCAGCACCAGCGCTCTGCGCCAACCGATGGCCATGCCCGACGGAGTTCCGGCCGGAGCCAGCCAGGATCCGATCGGGGAAACGAAACTCGGTCGGCCAGAACTCACGCACCATTTCCAGGTTGCTTTGAAAGCCTCCCGTCGCGAGGATGACTGTACGGGCGTGTCGATGTCGCTCGTCGCCGGTTCGTGTGTTACGTGTGATCACGCCCGAGACACGGCCATCGACATTCAGCAGCAGCTCGACTTTCGTGTTCCAAACGAAACGGATGTTGTCGAACTCCAAGCAATCGCGATAGATCGGAGTCACTAGCCCGACGCCTCGTCCGCTCGGTTGATGAAAACGATCGACGGTATTGCCGGGAGCAGTCTCAACGCTCGCGAACTCGACTCCCAGTTCGGTCAGCCAGTCATAGATCTCTCGTTTCGAGTGATCAACGTAGTAGCGAACCCACTCCGCATCGGCGTCCTCTCCCCAACGAATGAAATCTTCGTAGGCCAGGTCTGGCGAGTCCTCGATTCCTTGCCGCGTTTGAGTTGGCGTCTGAACAATGCTGACACCTCCCTGCGACATCACGGCATGGCCACCGAAAACGGATGCCATATCAACGACGGTTACGTCGAGGCCGCTGCGGCCAAGCTCCAACGCCGCGGAGAGTCCGGAGATGCCGGCACCCACCACGATGACATCCGACTTCAAATCTCGATCGTCCGGCACGGCTTGAGACTCCGGGTTTGAATCCGCGGCATCAGCCACTGACGGAAGCGGATCACCAGCGAGGAAGGGGAAGATGAGCGCGAAGACTGACAAGCAGATTGCCGCCAAGGTGGAACAAATGCACCAACGTTTCATCGGAAGACCTCACGAAGGCACTCGTAAGCGATTGCAGGACGTTGCGACAAGCATCGCTGCTCGGACAGCAACAAGCAAGCGTTGGCACTCGGCATCGGCTCGGTTCGACGGCGTGAGCATCGCCCTGCAAAGTGCTACAATCCGTCCCGTGCCACTCATGCGATGGAGAGAAGAATGAGAGCGAAAGTCCGGAATACGGAGATCTACTTCGATGTTGACGGCTTGGGTTTGGCTCCCGTTGGTAACTGTCTAGTGGAGCGGCCCCCGCTGTTCTTGCTGCACGGAGGGCCGGGCAGCGACCATTCAAGTTTCAAGACTCAATGCACCGCCAACCTTCGCGACAGTGCGCAGTTAGTTTACGTCGATCATCGCGGCTCGGGACGCAGTTCAGAAGCGAATCCGGAGACACATACGCTCGATAACAACATCGACGATCTAGAAGCCTTGCGGCAGCATCTCGGATTGGAACGCATCTCGATCCTTGGCTCTTCTTACGGTGGCATGGTCGCTCAAGGCTATGCGATCCGTTATCCGCAACGTACGGCCAACCTAATCCTGGTCGCGACAGCGCCGAGCTACCACTTCCTCGAAGATGCCAAACGTATTCTGCGGGAGCGAGGAACACCGGACCAGATTCGCGTCTGCGAGTGGCTGTGGGACGGCACGTTCGAGTCTCAGGAAGAGTTGTATGAGTACTACAAAGTAATGGGGCCGATGTACGCAACGTCGTTCGACCCGGAAGCGTTTGAGAAAGGGTGGTGTCGGGGGATCAGAAACTTTACGCAGTTGAACCTCGGCTTCCGTACCTTCCTTCGGACGTTTGATTTCGTCGAAGACTTAAAGACGATCCCGTGCCCAACGTTAGTGTTGGGCGGTGCTCACGATTGGATCTGTGCGCCCAATCATTCACGCGTCTTGGCGGAGCAGATTCCACGCGCTCACCTCAAGATCTTCGCAGAGAGTGCTCACTCGATCGCCCAAGATGAGCCGGAAGCATTCGACGCTGCCGTGCGAGGATTTCTTACGTACGCGCAGGGGTAGCCACGGGCTTCAGTCCTTGCCCTTTCCCACATCCGTCGCCTCCTCCGACCCCGTGTCGATGGAGCAACGATTGGAAAGCTACCAGGAGCGTGTAGGCCGGAACAAGTCTTCGCAGTTCCGGCAATCGGACTGCTGCCGGAACTGCGAAGACTTGTTCCGGCCTACCATTTACCATCTGTATCCATCAATTCACGACTGACAGAACCTAGCCTTCCATGACTTCGGCTTCACGTTTCTTGGTCGAGTCCGTCACCTGATCCTCGTACTTCTTGGTCAGGTTCTGAATTTCTTCTTTCGTGTCGTCGCGGATGTCTTCGCTGATTTCTTTGTCTTTCTCAGCCTGCTCCGCCGCTTTGTTTCCGTCACGGCGGATATTGCGAATCGAAACCTTCGCCTCTTCGCCCAACTCTTTGATCCGCCCCACCATCTTCTTCCGGACTTCGCCCGACAGCGGCGGAATGTTAATCCGAATAAGACGGCCGTCGCTCTGTGGGTTAAAGCCGAGATCACTGGCGATGATTGCCTTCTCGATGTCCTTGATGGTACTGGGATCGTAAGGGCGGATCACGATCTGCGTTGGTTCTGGAGCACCAACGGAAGCGAGCTGCTTGATCGGCGTCGGCGAGCCGTAGACTTCGACGCGGAGTGAATCGACCAAGCCTGGATTAGCTCGCCCCGTGCGAATCCCGGCCAAGCTCGATTTCAGGTGTGTGATCGCCTTCTCCATGCGATCTTCGGCGTCGAGGAGGATGTCGTCTGCGGACATGGCTATCGTCAGTGCGGGGCTTGCGGTGGGAATCAAATGTGCGGCAGAAACGTTATGATACGGCTCGTCGATTGAAGACGCTAGACGTGTCGATTCGTGCGCTAGATCACCGATGGCTTGTTTCACTTCTGCAACCGCCCCCTTACCGACAGACCCTGAATGACCGAGTCGCCGAATCCGTACGAGCCGTCACAGGAGAGTCAGATCGCTCTGCCGGAACGACGCTCGATCGCTCGGTATTACGTCTTAGCAGGGCTCTGCGCGACGTCGATTATTGCGTACGTCGGCCGAACTTGCCTGGGAGTCGCAGAAGGCGAGATTCGAGAAGAGCTGAACATTTCGATCGTCTCGATGGGGCTCGTAATGGGAACGTTCTTCTGGAGTTATGCCCTCGCGCAAATCCCCGCGGGGTGGCTCGGGCATGTCTGGGGAACTCGCAAGGCACTCGCCTTGTATGCATTCACGTGGTCTCTCGCTTGCGTAGCGATGGGAATGGCGAACGACGTCAGCACCTTGATTGCCGCCCAAGTCTTCTTCGGGATCGCGCAAGCAGGCCTCTTCCCGTGTGCAGCCGCAGTCATCTCACGATGGATTCCCGAGAAGCGACGAGCGATCGCCAGTGGATTGCTCGGCGGGTCGCAGTCACTGGGCGGAGCAGTTGGAAGCGCCTTAACCGGCCCGCTGTTGGCCGGCACTTTCTTGGCAGGGCTTTGGTGGCCAACATTCGGTGGTGGCTTTTATCATCTCGACGGCATCTGGGCTGACTGGCGAACGTTGTATACAGTCTATGCCATACCTGGAATCCTCTGGGCAATGTGGTTCTTCCTTTGGTTTCGCGATCGACCGAGCGAGCACCGAGGAGTTAATCAGGCGGAGCTTGCTCTGCTTCCCACGATCGCCACCGCTCCCGCTCACACAACGAAGCACCGCGCCGGCACACCTTGGAAGCGTGTAGCTACCAGCTTCGATCTGTGGATGGTCTTTGGCCAGCAGTTCTGTCGTGCTGCAGGGTACATATTCTTTGCGACTTGGTTTCCGAGGTTCCTGCAAGAGACTCGCGGCGTTTCCCTCGCGGGAGCCGGAATACTGACAGCCTTCCCGCTGCTAGCCGTGATGTTAGGCAGTCCGACCGGCGGCTTGATTGTCGATCGAATCTTCAACCGAACCGGCAGCAAACGGCTCAGCCGACAAGGTGTTGCAGTGCCCGCGATGTTGGGGAGTGCCGCCTGTATCATCTTCGCTTACTTCATTGAAGACGTGATGCAAGCCGTCGGATTGATCACGCTGGGATCGTTCTTTGCGGGGCTTGGCGGATCGTGTGGCTATACGGTCACGATCGACAAGGCAGGAAATCACGTCGCTCCGGTCTTCGGCGCGATGAACATGGCGGGCAATCTCGGCGCGGCGATCTGTCCGTTCGTTGTCGCCTTGATTGCTGAACGCACGGGCAACTGGAACACAGTCCTCATTTTCTTCGCCGCCGTCTACGTCGGAGCTGCCGCCTGTTGGGCGTCGCTTAATCCCGAAGGCACGATTGACGAGAGTTGATGACCTCGCGATGCCGCATTGTAGCCATCACGCTCCGCGTGATGAGAGCGGAAGTGCGAACTGGTGTGATCGTAGTTCAAGCGTTCGGCACAAGGAAACTTCCCTCATTCTCCCGCGATCATCACGCGGAGCGTGATGGCTACTTTACCCAGCCAGCCGCGTAATGCGGTTCGTGGGCATGCCTTCCTTGACAGGAGCGGCTTGGTACGTGAACTGCATGAGATACGCATCCTCGGTCGTATCATCATAGAAGTCGCGTAGTACGGATACGGCTCGGAATCCAGCGCTGCGGAAGAACAATTGCGCGGCCAAGTTCGTTTCTCGGACTTCTAGCAGAACCCGGCTACGACGCTGATGCGACAGCTTGCTGATGAGCTTGCTGATCATCGCTTCGCCGACTCCACGCCTGCGAAACTCGGAGTTCACCGCGAAGTTCAGCACGTGCAAACGAGTCTTGTGCAACTCGTAGATCATGAAGCCAACAACTTGTTCGTCATGCTCGGCAACCATCCCGATACAGTTGCGTTGGCGCAAGCAACGAATGAAATCTTCTTCAGACCAAGGGAATTCGAAACTTTGGCTTTCGATATCCAACACTTCGGGCATATCACGCCGAATCATCCAGCGGATGTGAACACAGACTTCTTGTTTCCCTTGGGTGCTCATACCCCGATCTCCTCCTTGATGATTCACGGTCTCTCCGTGCACAGTCCCGAGTTGAGCAAGTCGTTCAGAAACGCCTCGATATCCTTACCGAGGACCGGATACGGTAACAAAAGGGGGGCGATGGTCAAAGAGGAATCGTCCACGTGCCGAATTCCCGAATTCCACAACAGTTTTGCGTGCTAGCATCTTTCCCGTGATGAGAGACTAAGATCGCCGCACGCGCGCCGAATACTCTAACATCGGAGTTGATAACAGATCGACCTCAGCAGACTGGAGACTCGTGCTCAATCCCACGGCGCTTTCATCGTTGGAACAAAACCGCCAGCACGAATCCCAAAATGCCATGCCAATCTCGACTCAACTGCCAGCCCTTCTCCCTGTTGTCTTTGCCTTGTCTTAAGCGGATGCACCGATCCGCCTCGACCTTTCGTCTTACAGGTCGATAAGCCAACAACACACATCGTTGAACCGTTGGACGCGGAAGGATTCGTTGACTATCTCGAAGCCGCCAACGCGCGGCACGCGAACGAGATTCAACCGGAAGACAACTGGGAGGTCGTCCTTCGCCGAGCGTTCGGTCCGATAGACTGGGACGAGGCATCCGACCGGGAATACTATCGTCGCTTGAGGATCCCACCGGTTGATCGGAATGCGGCAAAGGGAATGTACTACCAATCTGCTCACGAGCTTGGGGACAATCCGACCGAAGCCCAGAAGAAGTTGGACGATCAGTTTGGGAAAATCGAAACACCTTGGCAGTCGGAGGACTTTCCCGAATCGGCACGGTATCTGGAGAGTCAGGCTCACATCTTGGATCAGCTCGTCGCTGGGTCACGGGTTACAGGGTATTACCATCCCTATGCTGTCTCGCCCGAAGGGCATGCCGCACAGGTCCGTGCGATTCGTGGCTTTGCAGATGAATACGCAAAGTCGGGCAGCAACGCTGAACGATTCGCAGCTGGCGTCTTTAAGTCGATATTTGCAGGCTTGCCCGAAGAGGTGCACCGTTCTTGCGTCTACACGCCGTGCCAGTTCAAGACAGCCGAGAGCTATCGCGCACGCTGTATAAACGCGCGCTGCTGCGGATGGGCGAAGGCGACGTCTTTCGGGCACAAGAGGATCTACTTGCGATTCATCGCATCGGTCGACTCTTGACTCAGGGCATGGTGACCGAGTGGCTAATTGGTCACGCTCTGGAGCAAGTGGCATGCTATGGCGACACGCATCTGCTTCAGTCCACCGAGATGACGGTGCGAGAGTGTGCCGAGTATCTGCGCGAGCTAAACGCTTTGTCCTCGCCAGCACCAGCAGTGGAACGGCTCGAACCGGACTTTCGCCATGCGTGCCTCGATCTGTTGCAGTATGGCGGCCGACAACAGGATAAAGTTGTCGAGCTCACAAAGCCCATGGAAACTGAAGTCGATGCGAAGACGAGGGCGTCGATCTATCAACTGGACTGGAATCACGTAATGCGGCGCTTCAACTCGCGTTTCGATCGCTTTCTCGCTGCGGCCTACGACCCCAACTCAGTTCGGCGACTTAAACGGACACAAGACGTGCTGCCTTTCGGTGTCCGTATCGATGACGACAAGTACTCTGAACAAGTCAGAGAAGCTGCACAGAATGGTCCCGATCAACTCGCCGAGTTGCTTGCCGACGCCTGTTTTGAAAAGAACGTTACGAACTTGGCGAGAGTCGAGTTGCGGAGTCAAGCCTTCATGATCGTCATTCGAACGGCGCTCGTGTCACGTCTGTACCTGCTGGAACATGGCGAGATCACAAGAGACAGCAATGCTCTTGGTGAAATCTTGAAGAAAGTTCCGGTTGATCCATTTTCCAGAACGCCAGTTCGGATCAAGAGAGTCAACGACGAACTAGTCGTCTACTCCATTGGCCTAAATCAAACCGACGATGGCGGCGTCGGTTGGCAGGATGAGGACGACGACATCGACAAAGACGATATCAGAGTAAGGTTGCGCCTCGAGCCGTAATGAGTATCGATGGTTCAGTGCGCCGTGTACTTACGATCGAAGTGCGTGTAGCCGCCATCGACGAAGATGATTTGGCCGGTGGTGTGGCTTGATCGCGGTGAGGCGAGGAAGACGACCATGTCAGCCATCTCTCGGGTGGTTGTGAATCGACGGCCTAGCGGAATCAATTGCTCAATCTCCCGTTTTGCCGATGCGGGGTCCGCTTCCTCGTTGATGATACGTTCGTAGAGTGGCGTCCAGGTCTCCGCTGGCAACACTGCGTTGACGCGAATGCCAAACTCGGCGAGATCGACCGCCCACTCTCGTGTCAAACCGTTGATACCGCCTTTCGCGGCGGCATAGCCCGAGGTGCCGCCTTGTCCCGTCACCGCGACCTTGGACCCGATATTGATGATCGATCCGCGTGACTGCTTGAGCGCGGCAAGCGAGTGATGCACGAGCGCATAGTAGTGCACCAGATTTCGTTGCAACGAAGCAACAAAGTCGTCAGGCCCGGCCTCAAGACCAACGCCATCGTTCACTCCAGCATTGTTCACCACCACATCGATGCGGCCGAATCGCTCTAGTGTCTTCTCGACGGCCCGCTGACAGGCTTCGACGCCGCAAAGATCAGCTTGGATGAAGAAACACTCTTGCCCCTTCAACTCGTACTCAGCCGCCAACGCCTCGCCTTCGGTTGTGCTCCGATTCACGTTCGCGGTCTTGGCACCTTCCGCCAGGAAGGATCGGACGATTGCTTCGCCAATTCCCTTCGAACCGCCCGTCACGAGAGCAACCTTGTCTTTCAAGTCCAGATCCATCACGTATCTCGCTACTAGGATTTGAGTTGGGTGATCATCTTAGACTCTGGTGCGAACTTGTTGGAGTCCCGCCTTCAGGCGGTGCGTTCATTTGCGGATACTCGAAGAACCGGCTGAAGCCGGGACTCCAACAATCCGTTTTGACTCGGCCGTAACCTGTTGTACAATCACAGTTAGCGATGGGCCATCGCCGTTTGTCTGGAACAGAGTATTCATGTCCGCGCATCGACGATCTCGGCTGCCAATACATCCCTCACGGCTGAAGCTGCGTGCCCGGCGTGGCGCTGCCACGTTAGATTATGTGTTGCTGCTGGCGATTGTTTTGCCAATGGCGGCCTTTGTGTTGTGGGCCAGCCCGCGGATAATGAACTTAGTCTATGAGATGACGTGCGTGCTGATTTCCTGGCCGTTTATGTGAACAACAAGGCAGACAAGTGATACCGAAGACGGCAACGTCCAAGAACAGCGAACAACGCTCGGCTGGTTTGTGGAGTCTGCTGAAGCAGGTTCACAGTGACAAGAAGGGCGGTGTGAGCATTGAAACGATCCTGATCATCGCGGCGATCGCTATCCCCATTCTGATCTTCATCATCAAATTTGGCTGGCCACGTATCAAAACTTGGTTTACCGAAGGGATGGATGAACTGGAAGGCGGAATGGACGACGCGGCTGGAGCCTAGCGGGACGAGCATGGTCTGTACGGCAGTGCTCGTCGGCTTACTTGTCGTGGCGACGATCACGGATGTGACTTGGCGAGAGATACACAACTGGACAACTTACTCCGGAATCAGCGTCGCGTTGCTCATGGGTGGCACGGCGAGTTGGTACGGGGTTGATGCGATAAGCGGTACAGAGACACAAGTCGCGACCTTCGGCATCGTCCCATTTACCGACAGCCTATTCGGGCTGTTGGCTTGCGCGGGAGTGATGCTGATTTGTTACGTCTTCTTCGCGGGAGGCGTTGGTGGTGGTGATGTTAAGCTGATCGCCATGATCGGAGCATTTCTCGGAGTGACGTCTGGCCTGGAAGCGATGTTGTGGACGTTCGTCTTTGGCGCCTGCATGGCCTTAATTGTTTTGATTTGGAAACACGGAGTCTGGACGCTGATTACTAACGCAGCAACAACCACTTGGTTGTTACTCCGCTCCGGCGGCCAGTTCCGCTTGACTGAAGAGGAACGCGAACCGTTGAAAACGGACCTGTTTCTGTCGCCAAGTGCTTTGGTCGCTGTGCTGATCGTGCGGTTGGAATTGATCGACTTGTTGTAGTACGGAGGACTGGCGAGCGAGTTTCGTTCGCCCACCGCTCATGAGTCGCGAAGCTATCATCGCCTGCCTTCCGTATCTCGCCGGCATCGTTGTGTCGGTCGGCTTGCTGCGGTTGCTGGTCTGGGCGAGCGGTGCTCGAATGCAGTTGTCTCAGTTGCGTCGATTGAATGCGGATCAACACGGAGCGGTTCAGAGCCTGAGCTTCGTACTGACGCTCCCGCTCTTCGTGATGATTCTGTTGTTCATTGTTCAGCTCAGCCAACTCACGACCGCTCGGCTCGTTGTTGAATACGCAGCGATGGCCGCAGCACGCTCGGCTGTCGTCTGGATTCCAACTACGCTCAGCGACGGCTATGAAACGGAGAATCGTATCAGCGCGATCTCGCCGGCCGGTGAAATGACTGATGACAACGGCGTTCGTTTCGTCGTCTATCAAGTGTCGCCGGGCAGCCCTAAGTACGACAAAATTCGGCTTGCGGCTGCAACATCGTTAATGTCCGTCTGCCCTTCGCGCGACACGGGCGTGGTGCTCGATGACGAAGGCATTTCCGCGGCTACGACAATGGTAAAGACCTACGCGGCAATTTCGCCGGCGTCGGTCGAGAACACTCGGATCCCCACCCGTATCTACAACAAGCTCGCGTTTGCGCTGCGAAACACCCACGTCGAGATCGAGATCCGTCACAGAAACACGGACTATCGCGATCGACCCAACGAGCCTCCGCTCGCGCATTACGACATTGTCCCGTATCGTGAGGAATTCGAGTTCAACGAGATCGGTTACCAGGACCAGATTGTTGTTACCGTGCGTCACGAGTTTGCCTTGTTACCGGGTCCAGGGCGTTTCCTTTCTCGGAACACGCCCAGACGTGACGGGAACCTCAGCGAGCAAGATCGTGTGGCCATGCAAGTTCGTCGCGAGAACGGCATCTTTACGTACCCCATATCGGCAACGGCGCGTTTGAACAACGAAGGCGAGAAATCAGTCCTTGCTTACATTCAGACACTGAGCGGTGATCCGCAGACCGCCAATATGCCACCGCAACAACTCCCCCAGGATCAACTCCCAGAGGATCAGCAGAGTGGTGCGTTGCAGTAAGTCAACACAGTCCGACAACTCGCGGTCTTCAGCCGCGCAGCGGCGACATGATGTAGCCGGGGGTGCCAACCCCCGGACGTCGAGCGACCCGCCGATGCAAAGCCCTGAAGGGGCGACATTCTTGAGTTGGGGACACCTCATGTCGCCCCTCCGGGGCTTGGGTTCGTGTTGCGAATGGTTCCGTGGGCTAACGCCCACGGCTACATCCTGCCGCCGCTGCCCGGCTGAA
>PBSM01000275.1 GCA_002726245.1 Planctomycetaceae bacterium
CTGGCTGCCCCACCGAAACCCCAGCACGACAACGAGCAACGACTTGCTCACCTTGTTTAGATTCCCAGATGCCCTCTAAGGCTGTTTCGACTGATTCGCTTGCTACGGATGTTCGGAGTCGCTTCGCGCCTGGCGGTGCACTTTCCCGATATCGTTCGCCGAGGGATGTTGGAGTACATCTTCGTTTGTGGTCTGCTCGCTCTAATCGTGCTGTTTGGAACGGGTGCGATGATGTTGTTCGAGGGCAAGCCGTCCGCCGCGAGTGAGCACCTTTCGATTTCGAGAACTCCTTCTGGTTCAGTGTTTATTCGCTGTTCGCGGGGGAGCCGATTCCAGGGCCTCCGAAAACGGTCGGAGGCAAGATTGTCGCGGTCTTCGTGATGTTCATGGGACTGACGATCTTTGCCATGTTCACGGGAACGGTCTCGGCGTTTATGGTAGAGCGATTACGAGCGGAAGGCAGAATTGTGAACTGGGAACAACTCGAAGATCACGTCATCATTTGCGGCTGGAACAGTAAAGCCGAAATCATCGTGCGCGAGTTCCGCGCATTTCAAACAGCGAACGACATGCCGATCGCCGTGATCGCCCAGTTCGACGGCGAACCGCCCGTTGTTTCGTCCGACGTTCAGCGGCATGTGCAGTTTCTGAACGACGACTTCACTCGTGTGGCTGCTCTGGAGCAAGCGGGTGTGCATCGCGCAAAGACTTGCATCATCATGGTCGATACGTCGGGTGGTCGCAGTGAGCAGGATGCCGATGCGCGCACGATTCTCGCAGCTCTCACCGTTGAGAAGCTGAACCCCGCCGTTTATACGTGTGCGGAGCTGATGAATCGGTCGTACGCGTCGCACCTGCAGATGGGCCGCGTCAACGACTTCGTGGTGAGTGGCGAATATGGCGCTTATCTGCTGGCTCAGGCTGCGATGAACGGTGGATTGATGGAAGTTTTTTCCGAGTTGCTCACGTATCAGCACGGCAACGAGTTCTATCGCATGGCGTTGCCTCTCGAATGGCAGGGAAAGACGTTCATGGAGCTGTTCGTTGATTTGAAACAAACGCATAACGCAGTCCTCGTAGCGGTTCATACCGAATCGGGCGAGATGATCGTGAACCCGCCTGAGCACATCTTTGCCAGCGGTGACGAAGTCGTTGTTATCGCCGAACATGAGATCTCCCTATGGCGGCAGCAGTCGATGCGATGACCGAAACACAAACAACTCGAATAGCGATGTGGTCCGGGCCTCGTAACATTTCGACAGCGATGATGCGATCATGGGGTAACCGGCCGGATTCGATCGTCTGCGACGAGCCGCTCTACGCGCACTATCTAACGGTGACGGGCCTGCCTCACCCTGGAGCCGAAGAGACGATCGTGCGTCACGAGGCCGATTGGCAGAAAGTGGTCGCGTGGCTTACCGGCGAGCTTCCCGATGGCAAAGCCGTGTTCTACCAAAAGCACATGGCGCATCACCTGCTGCCGAACATCGAACTCGACTGGCTCGATTCACTGACCAACTGCTTCTTGATCCGCGAGCCTCGCGAGATGCTCACGTCGTTGCTCGAATTCATTCCTGAGCCACGAGTGGAAGACACTGGCCTGCCACAGCAAGTAAGGATCCTCGAGCTGGTTCGTGAGCGAACGAACTCGATGCCGCCAGTGCTCGATTCGAAGGACGTCCTCGAGAACCCGCGCGGCGTTCTCACCGCTCTTTGCAATGCGGTTGGAGTGAAGTTCTACGACGAGATGCTTCAATGGCGGCCCGGCTTTCGGGACACGGATGGCGTCTGGGCGAAACACTGGTATGCGAAAGTAGAACACACGACGAGCTTTGTACCCTATCGCTCAAAGCCCGATCCCGTACCGGCAACTTTGACAGGCGTGCTAGAAGAATGCAACGAGCTTTATCAACAACTCTATCGATATCGGATCACCGCAACCTGAACGGCGGCGAAAGCAAGACATGCTCCAGAAGTTTGACGAACGCAACCGCGATCTACAGATCAACATCAACGGCAGATTCTTCCATCGCGATGAAGCCGGCGTGAACCCATTCGATTCGGTCGTGCAAGGTGGCGATGCGGTGTGGGAAGGCTTGCGGTTGTACGACGGTCGCATCTTCCGCTTGATCGAGCACTTGGACCGTTTGCGTTCGTCGGCGTTGGCACTGGCGTTCAAAGAGATCCCTTCGCACGAAGAGATCATTGACGAGATCAAGAAGACGCTGGCTGCCAACAGCATGACCGACGGAGCCCACATTCGCTTGACGCTGACCCGCGGCGTGAAGATCACCAGCGGCATGGACCCGCGATTGAACCAAGCCGGCCCGACGTTGATTGTGTTGGCGGAATTCAAGTCACCCGTCTACGACAAGTCGGGAATCCGTCTGATCACGTCCGGCATCCGGCGACCCGATCCGGATGTCTTGGATGCAAATATCCATCACAACAATTTGATCAATTCGATCCTCGCCAAAATCCAAGCCAATGCGGCCGGAGCGGATGACGCGTTAATGCTCGATTCCCGCGGCTTTGTCGCCGAGACGAATGCGACTCACATCTTTCTCGTCAACAACGGCACCGTGATCACATCGCGGACCAACGCTTGTCCCGAAGGCATCACGCGCGACGTTGTGTTACAGCTTTGCACGGCAAACGACATCCCGCACGAAGTACGCGATATCTCACTTACCGAGATAGCTCGCGCCGACGAAATGTTTTGCACCGGCACGATGGGCGAGCTTGCTCCAGTCACAGAAGTCGATGGCCGGACCATCGGCAATGGTGAGACCGGCCCGATGACGCTCCGACTGTCTGAACTCTTCACCGAGCTTACCAGTCGCGAAGGGACCGTCGTCGTATAAGCTACCGGCTCGTTCCCCAGGCTCCCTTAAAGACAAACTCGCTCAACGGCCTTCGGCTGCGCGGCGCTTGATCTCGCTGCGCGTTCGCGGCGTAACCCAACCCAATCGCAGTCAGCGGCTCGTGCGACTCCGGAATGTTGTAGGTTTGTCGTGCTTTGCTACGGTTAATGCCCGCCATTTGATGAACGAACAAACCGAAGGATGTTGCTTGCGCTGTCAGGTTTCCAATTGCCAAACCGATGTCGTGCTCGGCCATCAGGTTGGGTTTGCCATCACGCGAGAACTGCTTCGAAGTCACCGTGATCATCAGCACGCCGGCGTTCTTTGCCCACGCCTGATTCGCCTCGAGAAGGCAATCCAGTAACCGAGGAAACTCCGTTTCGTCTTCGCGTTTGGCAACAACGAACGACCACGGTTGTTCGTTGTAGCTGGACGCTGCCCATCGTGCTGCCTCCAGACACGAAAGCAGTTTCTCTTCTTCGACGGTCTGCGGATCGAAGGCATAAGGACTCCAACGATCGGCCAACAGGTCGAGAATCGGGTGGTTGGCCTGTGCTCGTTTGGCTTGATTAGACATTCGGATCTCGTCGGGTTGGAGTTGCGAAGTGCATAACGTGTATAATACAAAAGCGACTACAGCTCCAGAGACCTGATGTTTCGTTGGCAAAGGGACGGCATGGTGAAGACTGCATTGAATCTTGGACCGAACGACGCCGGGGTGCAACTCTCGGCAGAAGAGTTTGCGGCGGCAGGCTACGAGCCGCCGTTCATCTACGAACGTGTCAAGGGGAGACTTGTCGTCATGTCGCCAGCCGGACCAGAACATCGTTACGTGTCGAGACCTTTTCGGCGGCAGTTGGGGATGTACTGGGGGACAAACCCCGACTTTATCGATGACGTTGACGTCGAAGGATGGGTATCGACCAGCGAAGACGATGATCGGATTCCCGATGTCTGCGTTTATATCGCCGGAGATTCATCACAAGAGCGGGTCCCGCGGCGTGTTCCTGACTTGGTCTTCGAGTTCGTTAGCGCGAATCGAATCGATCCGATCAGGAACGCGACTACATCGACAAGCGGGCCGAGTATCACGCGATCAGTGTCAAGGAATACGTCATCGTCGATCGCTTTAAGCAAGCTGTTCTCGTATTAACCTGGAAGCAGAATGACTTCTCGGAGAACTGGCTTCGCGGCGACGATACTTACACGACTCCGCTGCTTCCTGGGCTGCGTGTTGAACTGAGTGAAGCATTCAACGAGTGAAGGCTTGCGATTCACTTGAAATGCACGTCGCAGGCATCACCATCGCATGCCTCTTTGCCAGCGATGCGGTATCGTCGCTTGGCGACTTGTCGGTAACACCATTGCCACAGTGGCAGGCTGAAGGGGATATGCATGATCGGCCCGAGCAGCCAAAGTCGTGGCAGCTTGCGACTGAGATAACGAAAGGCCGCCGCGCCTCCGTGTCTTTGTCCGACTTGGTCGATGACGTACATCTGGTCCATCAGTTGCTCGCGCGTCAGATCCGGATAACGCTCTGCGACGATCGGGTCGTGTAGCGAGAGAAACGACAGACGGCCTCGACGGTCCCATCGTGCCAGCCGCTCAACCTGCCCCGTGCAGAAAGCGCATTGGCCATCGTAGATCACAACATCGGCGTCGGGGCGGTCTTTGAGGCTCGAAAGACAAACCTGCGAGTCGGCGGTAGTAGTGCATGTGGGCATCGATTTTCGGCTCCTCTGGAACCGTAACCGTAGAGCGGAGGTAGACTTAACTATACCACGCAGACTCTCTGGCGGCCCGCGAGCCTGGGAAATCCGTTATCCGCACCGATTCGTCTCATTTACCGACCGGTCACCAAAGGAGCGAGAAAATCTGCCGGCAACTAGGAAATCAGACGAGATCGCTGACGAACAACTCGATATAATGCGAGGGCATTGAGCATCTTGCGCTAGCGTTCCAAACTTAGTTAGGACAACAGCGATGGAAGAGATTCGCAGACAAGTTGCGGTTGCACGCCGCCGTATGGTCACGCAGCAGTTCGTTGGCATTCTGCCTTGGGCGTTGTTGGTCGCACTCGTTGTTGCAATCATCGGTCTTGCGATCCCCAAGCTCTGGGTCTTGAACGTCGCCAGCGATGTCTGGGTATGGAGTTGGCTCGGTGGATCGGTTGCGGTCGGCTTGTTGTTTGCGATCATTGAAACGTACTTCACTCGCCGCGCTCCGATGGACGCTGCGATCGAGATTGATCGGCGATTTGGTTTGAAGGAACGCGTTTCGAGCGCGCTGTCGTTGGATCCGGAAGAGACGGAGACCGAAGCGGGGCAAGCGTTGGTCTCCGATGCCGTTCGCCGAGTCGGAGCGTTGGAAGTCAACGAGAAGTTTGGCGTGACCGCGAACTGGCGGGTCCTCTTGCCAGTGCTTCCTGCTCTTATCGCATTAGCGATCGTTCTCGTCCCCGATGCACAAGATAAAGCAAAAGCCGCGTCCAGCGTCGATGCCAAGACCAAAGAACAGATCAAGCGTTCCGCCCAAGCACTAAAGGCTCGCTTGGCAAAGAAGCGGGAGAGCATTGAGCAGAGCGGCCTAAAGGACGCCGAGGAGATCTTCAAGAAGCTGCATCAAGGCATCGACGAGCTTTCGAAGAACGGCGAACTCGGTCGCAAGCAAGCCCTGGTGAAGATCAACGACTTGCAGAAGCAGCTCGACGAACGCCGCAAAGCTCTGGGCGATCCCGAAAAGATGCAGAAGCAATTTGAAGGTCTCAAAGACCTCTCACGAGGCCCTGCTGACAAGCTTGCCAAAGCGATGAAGGAAAGCAACTTCAATGAAGCGATGAAGCAGTTGGAGCAGATGAAGGATAAGCTCAAGAGTGGCGACCTCTCCGAAGAGGAACAGAAGCAGCTCGCCAAGCAACTCCAACAGATGAAGGGAAAAATGGAGGAGATGGTAAACGCTCAAGAGGATGCGAAACGCCAGCTCGAACAGCAGATCCGCGAGAAGGTGGCTCAAGGTGACCTGGAAGGCGCCGGCGAGCTACAACGCAAACTTGATAAGCTCCAGCAACAAGATCGTCAAATGGAGCAACTTCAGGAAATGGCCAGCAAGTTGGGCAAAGCTTCGGAAGCTCTAGAGAATGGCGATTCTCAGACGGCACAGGCCGAGTTATCTGAGTTCTCCGATCAGCTCGATCAAATGCAATCGGAGATGGATCAACTCCAATCACTGGACGAAATAATGGATGAGATCGCGAGCGCGAAGGACTCCATGAACTGCGAAGAATGTGCCGGCGCTGGCTGACCGGGCTGCCAAGGTTCTGGCCAGTTTGGCCAGATGGGAATGGGTGGCATGGGCGATCAGTTCGGTTTTGGTGATGGATTGGGTGAAGGAGCGGGCTCCGGTTATCGTCCTGAGCAAGAGACGGAGACCGGACACTATGACTCGCGGGTGCGTGGTCAGCCAAAGGCTGGCGAAGCCGTTCGCGTTGGTGATGCGACTGGCCCGAACAAGGCTGGCCGCAGCCTGGAAGGAACGCGAGATGAGATTCTCAGTTCCTTGAAGAATGACGCTGACCCTTTGACGGACCAGCGGCTGCCGAAAGAGCAGCAAGATCACGTCCGCGAATACTACAAGCGATTCGAGAAGGGGCTGTAAACCTCTTCGCTCATTCGCAATTCGCATCAATCAGTCCGAGTCGCGATCCGCGCTGGCTGTATAGAGCACTAATACCGCACCGACCGAGATCAGCGTCCACGGAGCCCACTCGGGCGGAACCCATTCTCGAGTTGTCTGGGCAGGTGCTTGCTCTTGCACCGCGAAATGCGGAGTCGGTTCCTTGGTGGTCGGTGGTACTGCGAGTACAGCTCGGTCAACAATCAGACACTCGGCACCCAGTATGAGCAGCGAGATCCCGATTCCGCAAAAGAATGCTCTCCACATTGCCTCTCTCCTTCCTCAAGACACGTCTCCTCACCAGATTCCTCGACGAAGGTAGCTTGCCGCCTTCACTCGCGGGCAGGTTGTAGGAATTGCAACGTCGGGCTGTAATGCCTGAACCGATAGCCGCGATTCGGCCGAAGCTCGATCAAACGCCAGTCCGAAATCGGTCACAATCGGTTCGTTGCGATCGTCGATCAGCACGTTGCCGGGCTTGAGATCGCGGTGAACTACGCCGCTTCGGTGCGCCTCGGACAGTCCCGACGCGATGCCACGAACCAACCGAGCGATCTCAACACACGCCAGTGGTCGCTCAGCAACGAGACGCGACGTCAGCGGCTCGCCATCGATGAAGGCCATCGTCAGATACAGCCGTTCCTCAATTTGGTCCACATCGAAAATCGGGCATAGGTTGGGATGTTGAAGCTGTGCCATCGCCTTGGCTTCGCGCTGGAATCTCGCGACAACATCTGCACCGGCGGCAAGCTCCAATCTCGGTGTCTTCAAAGCGACTTGGCGTTCCAGTTGTGTGTCGTGGGCAAGGTAGACTTCGCCCATCGCCCCAGTTCGCGAAGAATCTGGTAGCGGCCAAAGTCACCGGACAGAGGCGATTCGTTCCCAGACGTGACAGGATATCCAGCCAGCGTTCCGTCGGTTGAGTTCGTGGTGGTGGAGCGATCGGCCGGGTCAGGATGTTCCTGTTCCAGCTCTCGATCAATGGCACGAAGCTGATCCGGGATGCGGTCAGCAAGATCAGAAAAGCGTTCCAAGTACAGATCGTGCCCCGGCCCGCCTCCCCAGAGCAAGCGCACACGATACTCCTGCCGGATCATGGCGAGCAATGCTGTCGGCGAATGCAATCTCGGAAACCGTTTCGCATAGTCTTCTGCCAAGGGCCGGATCGGCAGTTTGTCGAGATCGGCTTCTTGCGCACTTGAGCCGACTGATTGCCGCCAGCGAAACTCAAAATCAATCAACACCAGTTCCACGAGCCATTCAACGGGTACCTTTGACGCATGGGAACGTGCGGCCAGGAACTGCTCGATGCCAGGCTGATCTCCGGACTGCCAACACTGATCGAACTCGTAGAGCAAACCATCGAGATCTGGCTGACTTATGGCCTCTCGTTCTGTCACTGCTTAGTCTCCAGGTACGCTCAAAGAAGTAAGTCGATGCCATTTTACAGGCAGAAACAACGGAGATGTTCCGACAGGAAGGTAATCCGATCCCAACGACGCCAACGGCAAGTGTTTCAGGTTTTGAACGCTAGTCGTCGGTGGAATCGTACGCCTGAGTGGCGTTTGCAGTGGGATGCCGTATGGGAGGATCTGTGTGGGGTTGTACCTGCAGTCAAAAACCGAGGACTAATCTGGGAACCACAGTTCAATTCGCGGCTCAGGTAGGTAGAATGGCGGTGCAAGGCGCATCGCTGTTCTGACATGATCCACGCACAAGGCATCAGCCCATGTATCGTGTAGCAACCGGTCTGCTCCTGGCGACGATTTGCCTGACCGGTTGCAGTGATCCGTTATCCGCCCCATCTGGGCAACTGGAAAAGATGTGGGGCCGCCGAGGCCTGAGCGATGGCCGCTTCCAAACGCCTCGCGCCATGGCGATCGACAAGAACGATCAGCTCTTTGTCGTTGATAAGACGGGAAGAATCCAAGTATTCACTTCGGATGGCGAATACGTGCGCGGTTGGCGCACCCCCGCTATCGAGAAAGGCAAGCCCTGTGGTCTGGCATTCGACGACGAGGGCAACTTGCTCGTCGCCGACACACACTACTTCCGCGTTCTATTCTACACACCCGAAGGCCAGCTCTTAGAAGAGAAGACGATCGGTGGAGTGAACGGTCAAGGCCCCGGCGAGTTTCATTTCCTCACCGACGTCGCCCAAGACTCCAAAGGGAACTACTACGTGGGCGAATATGGTGAACACGATCGGATTCAGAAGTTCGCGCCCGACGGCACGTTCCTGTTGCAGTGGGGTGGTCATGGCCGTGAGCCTGGCAAGTTTGTGCGGCCGCAAGGAATCACGGTCGATGAGAAAGACAACATTTGGGTGGCGGATGCCTGCAATCATCGCATTCAGATCTTCGATTTCGAAGGCAACCTGCTGAAGACGTGGGGCACGCATGGCAAGCAGCCCGGCAAGCTGCGGTATCCTTACGGCCTCGAGTTGGACGGCAAAGGGAACGTTTACGTTTGCGAATTTGGTAATCACCGCGTGCAGAAGTTCACAACGGAAGGCGAGTTTCTCGGATACTGGGGTACGAGCGGCCGCCGCGAAGGTGAACTGCATCAGCCTTGGGCGCTCGCACAGGACTCACGTGGAAGGATCCACGTTTTGGATACGTACAACCATCGCGTGCAACGAATCAGACTGTAACCAGCAAATGTAGCCATCACGCTCCGCGTGATGAAAGCAGCGATAGTATGGACTTAGGTAGACTGGACGATTGTTGTTTCATGCAGGTCTGTTTGATGGTCCGCTATCCTCACGCGGAGCGTGAGGGCTACATTCCAACACCAGACAAATAACCGATGCAAGGAAGAGAATCATGCGCGGCCTAGAGATCGGATTCGACGCACCTTGGTATCTGCTACTGCTGTTGTTACTGCCAGTCCTGTGGTTGTTCAGCTACAAGAGCCTGGCCGGGCTGGGCAACTTCAGACGCTTCTGTGCGCTCGCGTTTCGCACGATCGTGCTGGTCTTGATCGTGATGTGTTTGGCCGAAGTGCAGTTACGGAAAACCAGCAACAAGCTCACCGTCATCTACTTGCTGGACCAGTCCGAAAGCATCCCGCTCGACAAACGCGAAGCAATGCTGCACTACGTCATCGCGGATGTGGACAAGCACCGTCGCGCGGAGCGCGAAGATCGTGCCGGCGTGATCGTCTTTGGCCGCAATGCCACGATCGAGATTCCACCCTTTGACGACGACATTACGATACTCGGTGGCATCGACAGTTATCTGAACCTGTTAACCGACTCAACCAACCTCGAAGCAGCGTTCAAATCGGCCCAGGCCCTGTTTACCGAAGACTCCGCCAAACGCATCGTTGTGGTGACAGACGGCAACGAGAATATCGGCGATGCCCGTACGATCGGAGCCATGCTGGCTGATGACGGTATCGGAATCGACGTCGTTCCCGTCAAGCTAACGTCCCGGTCTGAAGTAGCGGTCGAGAAGGTAACGCTGCCGCCGGACATTCGCCGCGGCCAACCGGTCGAGACACGTGTGATCGTCAACAACTACTCTGACCACTCGATCCCAGGCAAGCTTCGTGTGACGCGACGTGTCGGTGCGCAGGAAGAGTTCCTCGACGAGATCGACGTAGAATTAGAGCCCGGTAAGACACCCTACAGCTTTGCACACGAGATCGAACAGCCGGCCGTGTATACGTATCAGGCTGATTTCACGCCGACGAATCCGCAAGACGACTTGATGGTGCAGAACAACCGTGCGACTGCGTTTACGCATGTCCGCGGCAAAGGGCGTGTGCTCTTTATTCAAGACTTCCAACACGTCGGCGACTTCGATTTCCTGATCGACCGCTTACGGAACAACAACATCGAAGTCGATGAGATGTTCACGAACGAACTCTACTCGTCGATCGCTGAGTTGCAGGCATACGACTCGGTGATCTTGGCGAATGTACCACGAGGCAGTGCAGCCGATGCAGACATCATCAATTCCGACAGTGTTCAAGGCTTCAGCGACACACAGATTGATATGCTGGTCAGCAACACTGAGCAAATGGGCTCGGGGCTGGTCATGCTTGGCGGCGCCGACAGCTACGGAGCGGGAGCTTGGGCAAACTCGGAGTTGGAAAAGGCTATGCCTGTTGACTTTCAGATCAAGAACGCAAAGATCCGCGCGGTTGGAGCGTTGGCTCTGCTGATGCACGCCTCGGAGTTGGCGGAAGGTAACTTCTGGCAGAAGGAAGTCGCCTCGATCTCGATCAAAGCGCTCGGGCCGATGGATTACTGCGGCTTGCTGCATTGGGACTTCAGTGGCGATCGCTGGTTGTGGGGTGAGCCCAGAGGTTTGATTCAAGTCGGCAGCCGACGGAACATGATGCTGGCTCGGCTTGGCCGCATGACGCCGGGCGACATGCCCGAGTTTGAACCCGCGATGAAGAAGGCGCTGGCTTCGTTCAAGCAAGTGAACGCTTCTGTCAAACATATGATCATCATCAGCGATGGTGACCCGTCTCCGCCGGGGTTTGGCATTAAGCAAGCTTATAAGGACTCAAGCGTCCAGATCTCGACGGTCGCCGTCGGCACGCACGGAATGGCGGGAAGCTCGATTATGCAGGAGTTGGCCCAGATCACCGGCGGTCGCTATTACGAGGTTCGAAATCCGAAAGCGTTGCCGAAGATCTATCAAAGCGAAGTCCGACGCGTGGCACGGCCGCTGATCTTTGAGCCCGATTCGCCTGTCGTCCCACAAATAACAGACAGATCGCACGAGATCGTGCTGGGCATCGAGAGTCTTCCGCCGATTCGTGGTTTCGTGCTGACCACCGTTAAAGACAATCCGTTGGTCGAGACGATTGCGATCTCGCCGCAACCTGCCGACGAACGAAACGCGACGGTGATGGCGGCTTGGACCTACGGCCTAGGACGCACTGCCATGTTAACGACAGATGCTGGCAAGCGTTGGGCGAAGGATTGGCCTAGTTGGGAGAACTACGAGAAGCTCTTCTCGCAACTCGTGCGTTGGTCGATGCGGCCGGTCGATGACAAGGGCAAGTTCACCGTCGCCACGGACGTGCGCGATGGCAAGATCCGGGTTATCGTGACAGCTCTCGATCAGGACGATGAGTTTCTGAACTTTCTGAACATGTCGTCTGCCGCGTTGGATCCGGAGTTGAACGCGCATGAGTTGAAGATCGAACAGGTCGCCCCTGGCCGTTATGTCGGCGAGATGACAGCTCCGAAGGACGGTAACTACTTCATTACGATCAGCCCAGGCCCAGGCCACGCACCACTCTTGTCCGGAGTGAACGTACCGTACTCGTCCGAGTTCCGTGAGCGTGAAACGAACATGGCGTTGCTTAAAGCACTCTCTGAGCTTCGTCCCGAGGGCGGCGAGCCTGGAACTCTGATCGATGGCGAGTTTACCGAAGATAGTATCGACACGCTTCTCACCGTGGATACCTTCCGAGAAGGTTTGCCGCCGTCGATCAGCAGCCAAGACGTGTGGCCGTTGTTCTTGGTGTTCGCGGCGAGCGTCTTCTTCGTGGACGTCTTCGTGCGTCGAGTGACTGTCAGTTTCGAGTGGGTAGGGCCTTTCTTAGTTTGGTTGCGAGCTAAAGTCTTTGGTGCGGAAGACGACGATCAGCCTGAAGAGCGGCTCGATCGTTTGCGCAGTCGCAAGGCAGCCATTGCTGGCGAGATCGATGAGCGACGGGCAGCGAGTCGCTTCGAACCGATCATGCCCGAGGATGGTGCTCCAACAGTCGGAGCCCCGGACCAGGTCTTGCGAGACGCCGCGGGCGGCGAAACCGCGTCAAGTTCTTCGCCGCAGCGACCAACTTCGCAGCTCTCGCCCGAGGATCAGGAAGAAGAGTCGTACACGAGCCGTCTGCTCAAAGCAAAGCAGAAAGCCTGGAAGGACGACGACCAGAAGCAATAACACGAGTTTGCAGAACAGGAGCACACGCCGCGGAGCGGCGACAGAGAACAGCCTGGGGCGTAAGCCCCAGGTAGGTGAGGAACCATAACCGAAGCCCCGGAGGGGCGACATAGATGATTGCGTGCTACGGACCATGCCGCCCCTTCGGGCAACGCCGTGAATGAGTTTTAGGCGGCATTTTGGAGTTCCAGTTGTTTCAGGTGTTGATGATGCTTGGCGGTCGCTCGA
>PBSM01000276.1 GCA_002726245.1 Planctomycetaceae bacterium
CGGACATCGTGTTCTCGGAAATCTTTCATCGCGAATTCACTCAGAACACGATAACATCAATCAAGTCAACGTGTTTCGACACCTTCGATGCTCGCGCAAAAATCGCTGGACCAACACACGACTAGTTGAAGAGCATGACATTGAGTCGTATGTCTTGATTGATGACCGTCCGACAACATGGAAACAACGCATCGTCACACGTGGCCAACTCCGTCCAGATCGCTGTGATCGTGAAGTGACGACACCCGCTGGTCGTGACGCAGCGGAATTCCTGTCGACAGTTCCCCTCGGCGATGTGTTGCTGATTTCAGATTACGGCAAAGGTGTTTGCACCAAGCGATTGCTTTCTATCTTGGTCGTTCGTGCCCGCGAGGCGAACGTGCCGATCTTGGAATTGTGGCGAAACACCCGGAGATTCGGCCGTGCGGACCGTATTGCGCGAAACGGTGTAGTCTGTGGTGCGAAGCCCCGAGGATTTGTTCACCAACCGTCCGAACATTCGCCTGCCACCAACGTCGTCTGCTCTCTGCAATCTCTTGCGCTCTTGGCCTCAGGATCATCTGGGCACGGAGTTCCACATGCATCGGTTACCGTTGTACAATCATCACGTCTAGCTCGAAGCCCTCAAACCTGAAGAACTTCTCATGCAGACGATTCGCCGTTTGGCTCACACCGCAGATCTCATCCTCTCTCTACGTTCGAGAACCTTACTGTCGTTCTGTTTGGTCGCGTGTCTAGCGATCACGCGTGCGGCAGAGCCCCCGTCGATCGCTCAGGCAGAACCGAGTGGAGTCTTGGGGAGCGGTGCTGCGTGGGCAACGCCTTGGTACATCGTCGAAGGCAAGGAGGATGGTCCGACCGTGGTCGTGACGGGCGGCGTCCACGGGAACGAACCGGCGGGGAGCTTGGCGGCGAAACAGCTGCTGCATTGGCCGATACAGCGCGGGAAGCTCGTTGTTGTGCCACAGGCGAATCGATTAGGGCTCGCAGCGAACATGCGTTGGTTCCCTCTAAATCGCAATGACAAAGTAACACGTGATCTCAATCGTCAGTTCCCAACGAGCGAACACGAGTCGCCTCGAACTGATCTGTCGAAAGCCATCTGGGACTTGGTGTTGCAACACGAGCCAGATTATCTCATCGACCTACATGAAGGATTTGACTTCCACATTACTAACCCGAAGTCGGTCGGTTCGAGTGTGGTCTATTCAAAGTCGAGCGCCCGTGACGCTATCGCGCAATCGATGCTGGATGTTGTCAATCGCTCCGTCTCCGACGAGCGACGTCAGTTCGTTTCGCTCTCGAAGTCCGGTGCGGCCAGTGGGAGCTTAGTGCGGGCCTGCACCGAGAAGCTTGGCATTGATGCCTTCATTTTGGAAACGACGTTCAAGGATCAGCCGCGTTCGCTGCGCACGAGGCAGCATCGAATGCTCGTCTCGACATTCCTCAAGCAGATTGACATGATCGACGAGGACTGCGCTGATCGGTTGGGGCCAACGGATCGCAGCGGGTCTGTCCGCGTTGCGTTGTACGATGATGCCGGAGCATCAAGTAATGGCGTGAACAACTGTTCGAAGACTCTCTCCGCAGCCAGCGATATCACGTTCAGCTACGTCGGCGCGGCGGACATGCGCGGGGATGTACTGGAGCAATTCGATGTTGTGTTGTTTCCTGGCGGCAGCGGAAGTAAGCAGGGCAAGGCGATCGGCGAGTCTGGACGCGAGATCGTGCGAGAGTTCGCGAGGGAAGGCGGTGGCATCGTCGGAGTCTGTGCTGGCGCCTACCTTTGTTCCGCGCATTATGACTGGTCGTTGCATGTGATTAATACAGCTGTCTTCAACAAGACTGTCGAGATCGCTGGTATTGGACGCAAGTCGATGTGGTATCGGGGAGACGCGCAGAACGTACGTATGGAGTTCTCGAACGATGCCCGCGACGTGTTCAACCGAGCAGGTGAAGTTGAGGTGCGGTACCAAAACGGACCGATCGTTTCCCGGGGAGAAGACACTCAGCTACCAGAGACCACCACCTTGGCATGGTTTCGCTCGGAAGTTACTCGTTACGAACCACAGCGAGGAACGATGATCGACACGCCCGCCATCCTCTGCGCTGACTTTGGGAACGGTCGCGTTATCTCAATCAGTCCGCATCCGGAGGCAACGCCAGGACTCGAGCCCGTCGTAACCGCTGCCATTCGCTGGTCGGCGGGAGTTGCGGATCCGGCTTTCAAATGAGCCGATGTACGGGCTCCGAACAAGTTTGAGGGCCGTGCTATCCAAAAACTCATCCGGTCGGCAAGTCTAACGGATGTAGCGTTTTTCTGCCCAGCCACGTGCAGTCAAAATACTGAAACGACCGAAAAGTTCTTTGGCAATTTGGGTTTGAAGTCATCGCCGAGACGAAATCTCGGCCGAAGTGTGTGTTCAACGCTGGTTGATTCGAGAACGAATGACGGAAGATAGCGAGTGAGCGCGCACCGCAGGCGTCGATAGAATAGGCGATCCACACCAAGCTGAAGCCCATGAAGAAAGTCGCTCGAATGATTAAGGAGCGTCTTGCCAATGTGGTGAGCTACTGCACTCATGGAATCACCAACGCTGTGGCCGAAGGACTCAACAGTAAAATCATGTCGATCAAACGACGCGTTGGTGGCTACCGCAACATCGAAAACTTCAAGACAGCCATCTTCTTCTACTGTGGTGGACTCGATCTCTACCCACAATAACCCCGGATGGACCTTTTCATTCCAATCGCTGTGTACAATACGCTGGTGGACATTTCGATTCTCCTGAGGAAGGTTGTTGACCCTCATCAAATCGATTTGCCCACCTTTTTCAACCATCCATACCTCAATAATCAATGCGCGCACATCATTTCACGCTGAACCAAGTAAGTGACCACAAAGGCACTCCGCCGGTACGTACTATTATCCCCGAATTAAGGCCTTAGCCGATATGCGACGACAACGATTTCAATCGGTCTGGAGAAAGCGAAAAAGGCAACGCCTGAAACGCGCACACTGTTTCCGACCCTGGTTGGAATCACTGGAAGCACGCAGGCTCCTGGCAGCCGGTGACTTTGGCGATGCCCCGTCACCTTATTCTGTCACACTTGCGGAAGACGGTGCTCGTCACACGGATGTCGGTCCGAGGCTTGGAGCTACACGTGACGATGAAGCGGACGGGGTTCATTCGGCGGCCGCCGATGCCGATGGCGCCGATGAAGATGGCGTGACGTTCGGCACGATCATGGTCAGCCAACTCGATGCCACCGTGACGGTCAACGTGCAAAACGCACCGGCAGGTGCCAGGCTCGACGCGTGGATGGACTTCAACCATGACGGCAGCTGGGAGGGCAACGCAAGCACGCTCATCACGCACCTCGGCGGTCGGCACGGTTACATCATCTTCGATCGCGCTGAGTACGATCGCGCACTGATGCAGATGAGAGAGTTTCTCAGGCAACAACGGCTTCTACCTTCGGAGTAGACGCGAACGACCAAACATCGTTGCACAAAGTAATAAGGACGAAAGACCCACTGGCATGAATCTCAAACTCCTGACCCCTGTGACAGCACTTCTGTTGCTGGCGTGCAACACTGCGGCGGCGGATGACTCGAATCTAGGTCCCAATCCCTCCTTCGAACAAGCTGAAGCCGAGGGCTTTGTCGCCGACGACTGGAAGACGCGGGAGGGCATCCAGGTTGAACGCATCACCGATGGAGGACGGACAGGCGAAGCCTGTGTGCGTTTCTCAGATGACAGCACCGACAAAGGGCAGATGCTTGAGTGTCGCAGGATTCCTGCCCGTCCCGGCGGAAACTACACGGCCTCGGCATGGCTTCGCACGTCCGATTCCTGCCGGCCGGGTGTCTATCTGAACTTCTACGATCTCAACGGTCGCCGCATTGAGCATCGTTACGAGCGAACGAAGGGATCGCCTGCAGACTGGCAGAAAGTGGTTGTTCAGCAGACCGCGCCGGAATCGGCCTGGGAAGTTGCCGTCGCGATTTACTCCTACGTGAGCGACGTTGGCGTGTTCGAGGCCGACGACGCGGAATTGACGGTGACCGGAGGCGATGAACCAGGCGCGCCGGGCCTGACCCGAGCCGAAGCCGGAGACAAGCCGCCTTACGATATTGGTCAGCGTCGCGAACTCTTCGTGGATGACTTTCTCATCGATGGAATGAGCGGCGGTATCGAGCGGCGCCTGCACCATCCCGATCCACGCGAAGTTGTCCTGAAGCTGGATCAACCCTGGGAAGGCCAGACCTCTGCCTACTTCGCCACGGTGCGCGACGGCGAGCGCGTGCTGATGTACTACCGCGGCCAGGTCGCTCCCGGCAGCGACGGGCAGGTTTGTTGTCTCGCGGAAAGCCGCGACGGGATTCATTTCAAACGGGTCAACGCAGGACTCTTCGAGTATGAGGGCTCGAAGGAAAACAACATCGTCTGGAAAGGCGTCGGGGCTCACAACTTCACACCGTTTTTGGACAGCAATCCAGATGCTGTCGCTGCTGAGCGATTCAAAGCCGTTGGCTATTCTCACCACGGCCGGGGGCTTGGAATCTTCACGTCACCCGACGGGATTCACTGGCGCGAGCTGCTCGACCACCCAGCCATCACCAACGGTGCCTTCGATTCGCAGAACCTCGCCTTCTGGGATCCGCTACGGGAATGCTACGTCGACTTTCACCGCAAGGGCCGTAACGGCGTGCGCGACATCATGACGTGTACCAGCAAAGATTTCCGGACGTGGTCCGAGCCTGTGTTTCTGGAATACTCCGACACGCGACTTGAGCATCTCTATACCAACGGCATTCAGCGATACGGCCGAGCTCCGCATCTCTACATCGGCTTCCCCGCTCGCTTCGTCCCAGGTCGCATAAAAGTGGAAGGCCGCGAACCTCCCGGAGTCAGTGACGCGATTCTCATCAGCAGCCGTGACGGGTTGCACTTTCAGCGCTGGAGCAACGCATTCATCCGCCCGTCGACCGAACCCGAAGTCTGGACCGACCGGAACAACTACCCGGCCTGGGGCCTGATCGAGACCGGGCCAGAAGAGCTGTCGATCTACTGGACCGAGCACTACCGCCATCCCGGCATGCGACTGAGACGCGGCGCGATCCGCAAAGACGGCTTCGTCTCCCTGCAGTCAGCCGGCAAAGTGGGCGAAGCATTGACACGGCCCCTTCTAATCACTGGCGATTCGATGGAAGTTAACTACGCCACGGATGCTACCGGCTGGATTCGCTTCGAACTCTGTAAAGCGGACGGAACACCGATCGAGTGCTTCACGCTCTACGACTCAGAAACGCTGTTCGGTAACCAGCTGCAGCACACCGTGGTCTGGCGCGGCGGCTCACTTTCGGGACTCAACGAGCAGTCTATCCGCCTGCGCATCAGGATGGAGAATGCCGATTTGTATTCGCTTCGCTTTGTGAAGTGAGACTTATGAATTAGACAGGAACTAAGGAAGCACGCATGAGAACGCTGATACTGACTGCCTTGCTAACTCTGTGCGCCGTTCATGCTGAGGGATCACTCCAAATAGCCGTCTTTGATGTCGACGCGACACCCCCGGTTGGCGCGGCGATGGCCTATGATCGAGTCAAACGAGTTGACGAGATGACATTACGTTGTCGTGGCATTGTGCTGCTCGGAGCGGATAAGCCCATCGTTCTATGCTCGGTCGACTGGATTGGCATTGGCAATGAAGGACACGACGCCTTCCGTGAAGCCCTAGCCGCAGCCGCGGGTACAACACGCGAACGAGTGGCCGTGCATACGCTGCATCAACACGATGCCCCCGGTTGTGACTTTCTGGCCGAACGGCTCATTCGCGAGGCAGGGCTGCTCAACTTTGGGCGTTACGAAGGCACATTTCATCGGGTTGTCATCCAACGGGCGGCAGAAGCCGTGCGGTCGTCACTGGCCAAAGCGCAGCCTGTAACACACTATGGCTGGGGTGTGGCGAACGTCGAGAAAGTGGCGTCCAACCGCCGCATTATGGGACCTGATGGAAAAGTCCGCGCCGTGCGCTACACCACCGCACGGGATCCCAAAATTCGCGCCGAACCTGAAGGAGTCATCGATCCGGAAGTCTCGCTGCTGTCATTCTGGAATGACGAGCAGCCTGTAGCCGTCCTCAGCTACTACGCTTGCCACCCGCAGAGTTACTATCGCACGGGTGTGCCCAGTCCGGACTTTCCCGGAATCGCCCGGTTCGTTCGGGGGCAGGCCGTGCCATCGGCCTTGCACGTGCACTTCAATGGAGCTGGCGGAAACATTGGAGCCGGCAAATACAATGACGGGAACAAAGAGAACCGAATGACGCTCGCCCTGCGTTTGGCGGAAGGTATGAAATACGCATGGGCGGTGACGACAAAACAGGAACTCACTGCCAGCGATGTCAACTGGACCAGTGTGCCGGTCAAGCTGCCGCCTGCCCATCACCTGAAGGAAGAGGATTTGCGAGAGACGTTGGCTTCCTCCAAACCCCGTGGAGAGGTCATTCCCGGCGCTGGTGAACTGGCCTGGGTGCTCCGCTGCAAAGCCGGACATGAGATTGACATTGGATGCTTGCGTGTCGGCCAGACTCGCGTCCTGCACATGCCCGGCGAGTTGTTCGTGGAATACCAGTTGGCGGCTAAATCCATGCGCAAAGACCTGAAGGTGGCGATGGCCGCCTATGGCGATTACGGACCCTCTTACATTGGCACGAGTGTCGCGTACAGCGAAGGCGGATACGAAACCAGCCCCCGTGCCAGCAATGTCGCACCCAAAGTCGAGAGCGTCCTGATGGACGCAATGGAACAACTTCTGAAGGTGCACCGATGAAAGCAAGCCTGAAGTCGCCGAGTGTCCGGCAGATCGAAGAAGAACGACAGCGAGGCTGAAGAGTGATGAACCGGGTCTGTTTTCTGCTGTGCTGTCCGTCACAACATTCTACACTTTTCTGCGCGAGTTCTCGCGTAGCGTGGTTGCTGAGACGCCCAATTCCTTTCGGTCAGTTGATCTGTGTGAAGCTGGAATCATGATCGGGGCA
>PBSM01000277.1 GCA_002726245.1 Planctomycetaceae bacterium
AGTATCGGAGGAGTGCGATTCTCTCTGACGAGGAAGCGCACGCCTCCGGCTTGCGGTTAAACGACCGATTCGTAAGTTAAGTAGGCTAGCCTCATCTCGAAGTGGCACTGTCCAATTAGTCCTTCAGCGGTTTGTAAGGCATGCCGAACGTCTCCGCAACCGCCTCATTCGTGACTTCGCCCGCGTGGATGTTGATCGCCGATGCGATCGGCGGCAAGTCTCCGGCAGCCGCCTCGATGCCTCGATTCGCGATCTGCAGCGCCCACGGCAGGGTGACGTTACAAAGCGCGAACGTGCTCGTCCGGCCAACAGCGCCAGGCATGTTCGTGACGCAGTAATGAACGACATCGTTTTCCACGTAAGTTGGATCGCTGTGCGTTGTCGGCCGGCTCGTTTCGAGGCAGCCGCCTTGGTCGATACAGACGTCGATGATCACGCTGCCAGGCTTCATGATCTTGAGGTCCTCTTTCGTGACGAGGTTGGGAGCTTTGGCTCCTGGAATCAAAACAGCGCCGATGACAAGGTCCGCCAACCTCAATTCTTCACGAATAACGTGACGATCGCTGTACAAAACGTTCACGTTGGCGGGCATGATGTCATCCAAGTATCGCAGCCGATCCATATTGATATCGAGGATCGCTACATCCGCCTGGAAGCCAGCCGCGATCTTGGCGGCGTTCGCTCCAACAACACCTCCGCCCAGGATTGTGATGTGTGCTGGTGCGACTCCCGGAACGCCACCCAGCAAGATCCCGCGTCCCATCTGCGGACGCTCCAAGTATTTCGCCCCTTCTTGAATGCTCATGCGACCGGCGACTTCGCTCATCGGAGTCAACAGTGGCAACCGGCGGCCTTGGTCTTGTAACGTCTCATACGCGACACACGTTGCCTGCGATTCGATCATCGCTTCGGTCAGTGCCCGATCAGCGGCGAAATGAAAGTACGTAAAGATCGTCTGGCCAGGGCGGATCAGCGGCCATTCTTCCTGCAGCGGTTCCTTGACCTTGACGATCAGCTCCGCCCACGAGAACACGTCGCTCGCGCTGGCGACCAACTCAGCTCCCTGTCGCAGATACTCGTGGTCGGGCAACCCAGAACCGAGCCCCGCTCCAGCTTCGACAAGCACCGTATGCCCCGCTCTCACCAGTTCCTCCGCACCAACTGGCAACAAGCCAACTCGGTATTCATCCTGCTTCGATTCCTTCGGGATGCCTATAATCACTGGTGGACTCCTCTTACCTAGCAGTTTTCCTGTTAATCATTATCCCGGTGAGCAAGTAGTTGCAGCAAGAGCGCCGAAGCAAGGCCTCTTAGTTTTTCACAATACGCAAACACTAGCTCGACGCGCTAGCGACGGAAACGCCGAGGATTCCCTCGCTGGCGCGTTATGAAGTTGCGCGTTCTTAGTCCCGGAGGGACGGCAACGAATAGCCCCGGGCGTAAGCCCGGGGATTCTAGGCAATCACTACGCTCAAGCCCCGAAGGGGCGACAGAACACGCCACACGCTGTCTTTGTGTCGCCCGTTCGGGGCTCGGTGGTGCTAAACGTCACGATTCCCCGGGCTTACGCCCGGGGCTACTATATGTCGCCGCTCCGCGGCTAAAGAAGTGTGCAACTTCAAAAACTGGCACGTTGGGCTAGTGTCGTTCCAGACTTCGCAGCTTGAAAAAGCAAAAGGCCTGAGCGCCAAAGCTCTTCTCTTGCCGCTGCCCTCTTTTCTGAGGTATCTTGCAAGCATCTTATCCCGTCTTTTGGAGAGGATTATCATGCGACGTTTCTCCGTTTTGTCGCTTGGTGTGTCGAGCATCGTAACACTGGTGCTGTTGCTTTCCGGGGGACCATCGGCGTCGTGTCAGGAGTTGGATCCGAAAGCGAAAGAGGCTGAAGCACGCATTGCGAAGCTGATCGACGAACTTGGGGCGGAGGACTTCGCCTCACGAGAAAAGGCGCAGACTCGTCTGAAAGCCTTGGGGCTGAGCGCTTTTGACGCCTTGCTATCCGCCGCGAAGCACGAGGATATCGAGATCGCTTCGCGCGTCCGCTACTTGTTGCGTGGAATGCCTGTCGCTTGGTCTCGAGATCTCGATCCGCAAAGCGTGAAGAGCATTCTGCGAAGCTACGGCCAAGCCGGTCGCGATGATCGCATCAATCGAATGCAAATGCTCGCCCGACTGGAAGACTCGTTGGGCGTCGAAGCACTCTGTCGGATCGTGCGGTATGAAGTCGATCCAGTTCTTTCCAAAAGGGCGGCGTTGGAGTTATTGCGTCACAAGAAAGCCCCCACCGAAGAGCGGCCGGCTGTTGCTAAGAAAATGCAGCGCGCTATCGAAGGCAGCCGCCGGCCAGCGATTAAATGGCTCGCCACTTATGCGGATACGCTGATCGATCCCACAAAGACGCTGAACGACTGGCAACGCATCACGCGCGATGAGCTTGAAGTTTGGACGCAAACTCCCGAAGAGACTCAACGCGACATCGTTCGCGACTTGCTGCGTTGGCATGTTGATTTGCTCATGGAGCTTGACCGCGGCGACGATGCACATGCGGCCATTCGCAGCGTCATCGATGTCGTAGAAGGAAAGTCCGCCGAACTTTATGACCTCGTTGATTGGGCCACGGCTCGACAGATATGGTTCGTTTCCGAGGAGCTTGCCGGCCGGTTCCCAGCGGTCTACAGCGATAATGCAGTCCTGATGTATCGGCTGGCCGAAGGGCGACGCAGGCTCGGGAATGAGGCACGGGCACAGGAAGCCGCGACCGCGGCATTGGCTTTGAATCCTGGAGACCTTAGCGGCCACGTCAAACGCGCGGATCTTCTGCGTGAACGAATAATGGCTTTCGATTGGGCAGAGACGGAACTCAAGTATGTGATTGGGAAAGCTGGCAATGAAGAAGGCAAGGCTCGCGAAAGACTGGCCAATATGCTTTTCGACTCAGAACGTGAGGACGAGGCGGCAGAAATCATGGCGGGAATGGTCACACTTGCGAAACGCGAGGCCAGTGGCCTCGGCAACGAGGTCCCGATGTGGCAATCCTATGCAGACTATTATAGCGCGATGCACCATGGCCGCGAAGGCAATTACGCAAAGCAGCGAGAGCTGCTCGTGAGCGCGTACGAAGGCTATGCCGCCAATATTGACATCGTGATTGCGATGTACCATGTGAAGGAAACCGATGAAACATGGCGGCTTGAAACGCTCGAACGATTGGAAGCGACGGTCCAACGGACTCGCGAAGAACGAGACCAACTGCAGAGGCAGCTCCGCGATCTGAACGACCCCAACAGAGAAGGTCAGGTCCAGATGTTCTTGGCCCGAAAGAACAACGAGCTTGCGTGGCTCATCAGCAACACGACGGGGGACTATCAAGAAGCACTGAAATGCAGTCAAGAGTCGCTCGAGTTGAGCATCGACAACTGGGCACATATGGATACCTTGGGACGCTGCCACTACGCGTTGGGCGACTATGAGAATGCCGTCGAGATCCAGAAGAAGGCGGTTGTGGCGGCTCCCTATATGCAACAGATGCAGCGGCAACTTAAACTGTTCGAAGAAGCCTTGGCGGCAAAGAACAAAGCCAGTTGAATCTGGCTGAAGTAGGGACGTGAGAGGCCAGGATAGGCGGATCCCGCTCAGCTCGCGAAAACTACTTGTGCCACTACCCTGCACACACATCAGCCCACCATGCACGAAACGACGAGCGAAGCATCCCGGGCTACAGATGCGTCCTCCGCGCCGGAAACTTCTCTATTGGAAAACTCGACGGACGAGCTGCTGCATTGGATTCTCTTGAGCCTCTCCGTCGTCGTTGTTGCGTTGGCCTGCGCGCTTCAGGTTCGTGGTGAAGAACAGGTTGTCATCCCTGGCCTCGGGATCGCACTACCGGGCACATGTACTTTCAAAGCTTATGTTGGAGCTGATTGCCCGGGTTGCGGATTGACACGTTGCTTTGTCAGCATAGCCCACGGCCAAGTCGGACGCGCCTGGCATTACAATCCAGTCGGAATCCTCTTCTTTGCGATCGTTGCCAGCCAGCTACCTTTACGCGCACTGCAGATTTGGCGTTTACGGAAAGGACTCGATGAAGTTCGGCTTGGATGGTGGGGTTATTGGCTAATGCTTGGCGTTGCCGTTGCTCTGCTCGTGCAGTGGGTGCTGCGTTGGATTCTAGAACTTCTGTGAAACCTCATCATGACACAATCGACACCGAAGAGATGGCTCGCGGCCAGACGAGATGCGAGCGATTGCTGCAGCGATGCCAAACGCTCAATTTTTCGAAGTGGCTGACGCCGGGCACATGGCTCTTCTCGAGCAACCCGATCGTGTGAACGCCGCGATCAGCGAATTCCTTTCATCGTGACCGCTCCGTTTGTGCCGTAGCCTCATCGCGAAAAGCGTGCTAGCACCAAACGGAATTCGGGTGAATTTGTATAAACTCTGAAATCGAACGCTTTCGTCCCCTCCGAGCTTGCTCGGAGGAAAGGGTGTGTCATTGGGGAGGTCACTTAGTGCAAAATCATGCGTTCCACCGAGCAAGCTCGGAGGGGACGAGTCGTAGAAAGCGTAAAACTTCAATGTGAACGCACCCTTGGTCAAATTCCGTTTGGTGCTAGTAGTATAGTTCGCGAAACTTGAAAGTAGGACGGCCACTCTTGGCCGTCTTTTGTCGGGCAGGAGTGCCCGACTTACGGCAAACGGTACCACTTCTACCAAAAGCGTCTCCGCCTTTACCAAACGTACCGTTCCTTTTACCATCGATGGTTTCGAACGGTAGGAGGAACGACGCGTACCGATGGCTGTGCTGGTTCAAATTCGGAATGCTCACAAGAGCTACGGCGATCAGGTGTTGCTTGATGATGCCGAAGCAACCCTGATCGATGACGTCAAAGTTGGGTTCGTGGGCCGCAATGGGGCCGGGAAATCGACGCTGCTGCGAGTCTTGCTGGGCGAGGAGGAACTTGATTCGGGCGAGATCACGCTGCATCCGAACTTGCAGATCGGATACCTCCGCCAGCACAATCCATTTCAGCCGGGCGAATCGGCGCTCGACTTCTTCATGCGGGACAGCGGTCAACCGGATTGGAAATGCGGGGAAGTTGCGGGCGAATTCGAGCTCAAGGGGGCCTATCTCGAAGGGCCGGTCGCGGAACTGTCCGGCGGTTGGCAAACGCGAGTCAAACTCGCTGCGTTGCTGCTTCATGATCCAAACTTGCTGCTGCTCGACGAACCGACGAACTTCCTCGACCTGCGAACGCAGATCCTCTTGGAACACTTCCTGCGCAACTTCCGCAAAGCTTGTCTGATCGTTTCGCACGATCGCGAGTTCCTCAAAGCGACTTGCACACAGACGCTGGATATAACGCGCGGAAAGCTCACGCTGTTTCCCGGAAAGATCGAAGCATTTCTGAAGTTTCAAGAGGAGCGACGTCAACACGACGAACGTGTGAATGCGAGCGTCATGGCCAAGCAGAAGCAACTGAAACGCTTCATCGATAAGAACCGAGCCAATGCCGGTACGGCCAGTCAGGCGCGGTCCAAGCAGAAGCAACTTGATCGGTTGCGGACGACCGAGATCGCGGCCGACGAAGCGACCGCTCACATCCGAGCGCCGATCGTCGAACCTCGGCAGGGTCCGGCGGCCCGCTGCCGTGGCCTGAAGATCGGATATCCTGACCTCGTCGTCGCGGAACAGATTGATCTCGAGATCGAACACGGCGAACGCGCGGCGATCGTCGGCGATAACGGCCAAGGAAAGACAACGTTGTTGCGAACGCTCGTTCACTCGCTCGATACGCTCGCCGGCGAAGTACGTTGGGGCCACAAGTGCGAAATCGGCACCTACGCCCAACATGTCTATACAAGTTTACCGGAAGACCAGACGGTTCTGGAATACTTGGAGTATCAAGCGCAGCCAGGAACAACGAATCAGGACATCCTGGCACAGGCCGGCGCGTTGCTGTTCCGTGATGCACATGTCAAGAAGAAGATCAAAGTGCTCTCCGGTGGCGAGCGTGCTCGGCTATGCCTCGCCGGACTGCTACTTGGCACGTACAACATTCTCGTGCTCGACGAACCAGGCAACCATCTTGATGTCGAGACGGTCGAAGCTCTAGCCAATGCCCTGCTCAAGTACAAAGGCACCGTGTTGTTCACGAGCCACGATCGCCATTTCATGCGTCGCGTCACGTCGTCGGTAATCGAAGTCCGCGACGGTCGGGTGCGAAACTACATCGGCGACTACGATGACTATCTCCACTACGTGAACAAAGAGATTGACGACGGCGAACGGCAGCGCCATGCGCTCAGTCCGCAAGCTGCCAAAGCTGCGCCGAAACCAAAGAAATCAGACCACCGTTCGAACGAACGCGATCACCGCAAGATCCGAAAGGAAATTGCCAATATCGAACGCAAGATCGCCCAACTCGACGATCAGAAACGTGAACTCAACAGCCAGCTATTGCAAACGACCGATCCGGACGAGGCGCTGCGTCTACATAACGAATTGACGGAAGTTACCAAGGAACTCGAACAAGCGGAAGAACGCTGGTGCAAGCTGACCGAATAGCGATCACGCTTCTATCTACCAGGAGTCTTTGCCATGCCATCCGATGAACAGAACTCAGGATACAACGAGCTTACACCCGAAGAGTCTTACGTCATTATCAATAAAGGCACCGAGCGGCCTTTCACCGGCGAATACACGAACTTGAAGGACGCGGGCACGTTCCTCTGTCGATGCTGCAACGCACCGCTCTATCGCTCGGATGACAAGTTCGACAGCGGCTGCGGGTGGCCAAGCTTTGATGACGATATCCCAGACACCGTCGAGCAGCATCGCGACGCGGATGGACAACGAACGGAGATCGTTTGCGCGAACTGCGGCGGACACCTCGGTCACGTGTTCTTGGGCGAAGGCTTTACCGCAAAGAACACGCGACACTGCGTCAACTCAATCTCGATGAAGTTCGTTGGCGAAGGCGAACCGCTCCCGCCCGTCTTGTCAGAGTAGCGAGGTGGGAAAGGTTGCAATGTGCCCGATCACCGCTGCTCTCGGCAGATTACGGACCCCCCCGAGAATAACCACGATCAATCGAGCACCTTGATGCGGATGTTGCGCCAAGCGACGTCGAAAGGTCCGGTCCCCTTCTTGACGCCGTGGACCTGCAGTCCGATGAAACCTTTGGGGTGGGTTTCGTAGATCTCTGCGTCGGTAAGATCTTCCATCTGCTCGCCGTTAATCCACGTTTGGATACGCGGGCCTTTGGCAACGACGCGGAACTTGTTCCACTCGCCATCCTTCATTTGCTTGTGTGGAATCAGACGATCCGACGACGTTAGCCAGCCGCGACCGGTCGCTTCGCCATAGACATAGCCCGCCTCGGCACCCTTCTCGCTGCTGGCTTCGATCTCGACCTGCGGGCCGTAGACGCGACCAACTTTGTCGTTCTTCTTCTTGCCACTTGCCGTCTCCTTTGTCTTCGAGCGAATCTGCACGCCCGAGTTCAGTTTGTCGTGTACCTTCACTTCAAACTCCAGCTCGAAGTCGCCATAAAGCTCCTTACTACACAGAAACGAATTGGGACTCCCTTCTTTAGTCGTGCCGTGAATCGTGCCATCCTTCACTTCGTAAGTCGCGGTTCCGTTCTTCTGAACCCATCCGTCAAGCGTCTTTCCATCGAACAGCGATTTCCATTCTTCAGCATTGGCTGAAACCATGAAGAAGCTCGCGCAAACGAGTGTAAAACCGAACTGCATCTTTGTGTAAAGCGACATCAGAGTCTTCCTCTCAGTGAACTGTGAGTGAAAGCTAACCATTCTACTCGTGATTGCTTTGCGTTTCATCTACAATGAAGCGTTCCTACCCGCAAGCCTCCTACCCGGCGGATCCATGTCGAGTTTGCGGCGACGACCGCTTGCGTACACTGCGATTGCCGCCTCATTCTGACCGCAGGTCTTGAGAACGTACGGACCGCCTTTTCGGCGCGGTCTGGAGACCTGCGGAGCGCACGCGCGGAGTCGCGCTGCGGAGTTCGGATTTCTTTTACCGTAAGCAGCCGACCGCTGGGCATGAGTCTGCCGATCCCTACAGGCGTTGCAATTACGGCTCCATGTGGCACAATGATCGCGCCCAAAAGGAGGACCAACGTGATTGATTTTGACTATGCGGCTCCGACCGCCTTGGACGACGCCGTTCGGATGCTTGCCGAACATGGTGATCGCGCGAAACCGCTGGCTGGCGGGACCGATATCATTGTTCAACTGCGAGAGCGACTTCGCGAAGCCGACTTTGTTGTCGATGTGAAGAGAATTCCGGAGTTGATGGAGCTAGAGTATTCCCCCGAGACCGGTTTGCGACTCGGAGCAAGCGTCCCTTGCTACCGAATCTACGGCGACGAGACAATCGCTGCAGCGTATCCCGCTCTCGCCGATTCGACCCACATCATCGGCGGTTGGCAGATCCAAAGCCGAGCGAGTGTGGGGGGCAATCTCTGTAATGCCTCTCCTGCCGCCGACTCGATTCCGGCATTGATCGCACATCAAGCCACGGCTCACATCGCCGGGCCAGACGGCCGACGAGCGATGTCGGTCGATGAGTTCTGCGTCTCTCCGGGTCGAAACGCCTTGGAGACGGGGGAGCTGCTGGTGGCTTTGACTTTGCCGCCCGCGATGCATCGCAGTTCATCAGCGTATCAACGGTTCATTCCTCGCTACGAGATGGACATCGCGGTCGCCGGTGCCGCATCTTGGGTACAGCTTGATGAGTCGGGAGAGAACATCAAGCAAGCTCGAATCGCGCTGGCGGCTGTTGCTCCGACACCAAAGTTCGCCGAGGAAGCAAGCCAGTGGTTGAGCGGCAAGCTGGCGACAGAGCATACGTTTGCGGAGGCGGGTGAACTTGCGAAGAAAGTTGCTTCGCCAATCAGTGACATGCGCGGAACCGCCGAGTATCGAACACACTTGGTGGGCGTACTGACGAAGCGGACGTTGGCCAAAGCGGTTGAGCGAGCACGAGTCTAGTGACGTCGTCCTCTTCAGCCGCAGAGCAGCGACAGATAGTAGCCTCGGGCGTGAGCCCGAGGTAGGAGAGCATAAGAGAACCAAGCCCCAAAGGGGCGGCACAGAGACAGCCGACCAGGTGACAAAGTCGCTCCTTTGGGGCGTTGGTTGTCGTCTGCCAGCTTCCCTGGGGCTTATGACCCAGGCTACTGTATGTCGTCGCTGCGGGACTAAAGACGAGACGAGAATGGGAATACAAGTGAGCAAAAAGAAACACGTTACGACTACAGTCAATGGCGAGAGTGTCGAGTTTCTCTGCCAGCCGAAGCAAAGCCTGCTCGAAATCCTTCGCGACGAGTTGTCGCTGACTGGTTGTAAAGAAGGTTGCAACAACGGCAACTGCGGTGCTTGTACCGTGATGATGAACGGCGTGCCGGTGAACAGTTGTTGTGTGTTGGGCGTTGAAGCCGAAGGTGCAACGATTGAGACCGTCGAATCGATCGCCCAGAAAGCAAGTCTGCATCCGGTGCAACAGTGCTTCCTCGAAGGAGCCGCCTTGCAGTGCGGAATTTGCACACCGGGCTTCATCGTCGCCGCGAAAGCGTTGCTCGAGAAGAACCCGAGTCCAACGGAATCCGAGATACGGTACGCACTCGCCGGTAATCTCTGCCGTTGCACTGGCTATGACAAGATCATCCGCTCAGTACAGGCCGCAAGTGAATTGCTCTGCAAAACGTAGTTGATTCCCCCAAGTCCCGAAGGGACGAAATGATGTAGCCGGGGGTGCAAACCCCCGGAAATGGTACAGCATGAACAAGCAGAGCCCCGGAGGGGCGACATTCGTGAGACGGGGACACCCCATGTCGCCCCTCCGGGGCTTGGGTTCGTGTTGCGAATGGTTCCGTGGGCTAACGCCCACGGCTA
>PBSM01000278.1 GCA_002726245.1 Planctomycetaceae bacterium
CGACTTAGCTTTCGGGTAGGCCGTAGCGAAAGTCGCCAAGACTTTCGGCCAATACCGGGAAGAGCCGAAGCTCTTGGCGAGCTTCGCTACCGGAAAACTGAGCTGCGATGGAATACTAGTGCTTTGTGACAGCTAAAAAGTGGGGTAAGCATCCTGCTTGCCATATGAACGGGGGCGTAAGAATCGCAAGCTGGAAGCTTGCGCCACTTTGCTAGCACTGTCGCGTATGCTGTCGGCAGACTCCTCTTTCGACGCATTCGCGTTGACATCTTCAAAGGCTTTTGGGTACAAGCTGCCTGCTTTTCTTCCGATCGCCGGCCCTCGCAGTAGGCGATCAAACTTGGCGTTCGCCGCAACTCTCGATTGTCACATGTCTTCCGAACGAATTAATGAGTTCGACGCGTTGCCCGTCGGTGGGCCTGACCTCGATGCGCGCCCACGCTGGCGGAAGGTGCTTGACGAAGTTGTTGATCGCCTCAAGCACAACCCGCTTCAGAACTTGACGATCATCTTAGCGGTCATCGCGGCTGTTACCGGGTTGAGTCTTGGTCTGCTGCTGCTCGTACCGGAAACGCTCGGTCCGTCCGCACCACCCCCACTCACGTTAGCCGATGCGCTCGCTGCCTTGGACGCTGAGGACTTTGGTGAAGCTCGGCGCATCGCCGCGGATTTGCGTCTGGTAGATGACTTGCCCGAGAAGGATGTGGGCGGTCCCGCGTACGTGCTTGGTGTCGTCATGGCGCGAGAAGGTGAGATCGAATGGGAGCGGCGCGAAAAGAGGTTGCTGTTGTTGCTCGCGACTCGTTACCACGAGGAGGCTCGCAAGGCAGGATTTCCGGAAGGTCGCCAAGGGCATGGTCTCCAGGCCTATTCGACGGCGACGAATCGGTTTCAGCACGAGCCCGAATCGCTCGAAGCCTATGTTCAGATCGCGAATTGTCATCGGCGGAAGGACCGCCACGCAGAAGCTCGTGGGACGCTGGAGCAGGCGAAAGTCGTCCTCAGTCGGATTCGGCCCGATGCCGATTTCACGCAGACAACTCGATATGACCGCAAGCAATGGACGGAGTTACTGGACTGGCTGGCGGCGCTCTAACTCGATAGGCGATATGACGCAACGAACAGACACAGATTGTTTAGCAGCTCTTATCGATCAGAAGTCCGATGTCCTCTCGCGCCTTCGGCAACTGGCCACGCGGCAAGCCGAGATCGTTTCGGGCGGCGATATGACGAAGCTCTTTACGCTGTTAGCGAGCAAGCAGGCTTTGCTGCAGAACCTGCAGCGCATCGAGACGCAGCTAGATCCGTTCCGCGCGCAGGATCCTGACGCCCGGCAGTGGCGATCATCCGAGCATCGTCAGCGAGCTCGCGCCGTCGCCGAACGCTGTGAGTCACTGTTAGCGGAGCTGATGGCGATCGAGAAGCAGTGCGAGGGCGAGTTGAGTGTTCGCTGCGACAACATTGCCGAGCGGCTGCAAGGTATGCACCATGTCACACATGCCACAGATGCCTATACGCAACAGATTTCCACCCACTCTCAATTGGATTTGAGTTCTGAGACATGAGCGATCCCAAGATTCTACCGTTCCTTAAGCCCGATGACGCTGGTGAGGTTGATCTTTCGGCAGGTCTGGGGCCGGGAAGTGACTTGCAGGTTGTTCTCGCCGCCTGGCACGAAGCGACCGATCGCTTGCAACAGACGCACGAGACCTTGCGCGACGAAGTTAGTCGCTTGACGGACGAACTGGAAATCAAGAACCGCGAATTAGCGCGTAAGAATCGCCTGGCCGATCTCGGGCAGATGGCGTCGCATGTAGCCCATGAAGTGCGAAACGGCTTGGCACCGCTCACGTTCTATCTCAGTTTGCTCCGCCGTAGGGCAGGTACGAATGACGGTCTCTTGGCACTGCTGAACAAAGTCGATGCGTGTTTCACTGCCGTCCAGAGTACGGTCAGCGATTTGCTTAGTTTCACTTCCGATCGCGAGCCGAGCTTTCGCACGTTCGACGTCGCGGAACTGATCACGGAGGTGTGTGAATCGCTTGCACCGCAATTGTCGGCTCAACGCATTCGTGTCGATTATGGTTTGAGTGCGGGGATATTTGTCTACGCGGATCGAGATATGTTGCGGAGGGCATTGATGAACCTGCTGCTCAACGCTGTCGATGTGATGCCGACGGGAGGCGTACTCTCGATTGCGACTTGCGACACCGGCAGCGGTGTCGATATTGAAGTGGCTGATAGCGGACCGGGCATCGAGAACGAACCCACCAAGATCTTCGAGCCTTTTTTCACGACCAAAGGCGATGGTACTGGGCTTGGCTTGTCCATTGTGCAGCGCATTGCCGACGCGCACGGCGGCGACGTCACCGCCACGAACTGCCCTGAAGGCGGGGCCGCGTTCACGATTTATCTACCGTCACGTCAAGTGGAGGCAGCAGCATGACTTCAGCGATGGCTCAACAAGCCACAGGCGCAGTTCTCGTTGTCGATGATCATGCCCAAGCCCGACAGTCGATGGCCGACATTCTCGACTGTGCTGGTTACGAAGTGCATTGCTGCTCAAGTGCAGCCGAAGCATTGAGAACCCTGGACGACTCGCCCTTCGATGTTGTGATTACCGATCTTCGCATGCCGGGCATGAGCGGATTGGACTTCATTCGGGCCTTAGAGCAGCGAAACGATGAAGCGCAAGTGGTGATGGTGACTGCCTATGCTTCCGTCAGTACAGCGGTCGATGCGATGCGACTTGGCGCATTCGACTACATCGAAAAACCGTTCGACGCGCCGCAGTTCGAAGAACTCGTCGCTCGTGCGATGCGACATGGTAGCAAGCGCCGTTCCCGCGTGCCGGGCGATCAGCAGCAATGCGACGCGATGGTCGGCACAAGCCCAGCGGTGCAGGCGTTACGCGGTCGCATTCGCCAGGTCGCAACGACTTCTGAAACGGTCTTGATTACCGGGGAAAGTGGTGTCGGTAAGGAGCTCGTGGCGAGAGCGATTCACGGGTACAGCCAGCGAGCCGCTGGGCCACTGGTCAGCCTTAACTGTTCAGCCCTCTCGCCTCAGTTGATGGAAAGCGAGCTGTTCGGATACGAACGCGGTGCCTTTACGAGCGCCGACGCTCCACGCGTCGGTCGATTCGAGTTGGCCGATGGCGGAACGATACTGCTGGACGAAGTGACGGAGATCAGTCTGCCGTTGCAGGCCAAGTTGCTTCGCGTCTTGCAGGAGAAGTCGTTCGAACGCGTGGGGGCAAGTGCCACGATCCACGTCGATGTTCGCGTCCTCGCGACGAGTAATCGTGATTTGCTCTCGACTGTTCACGACGGAGAGTTTCGCGAAGACCTCTACTTTCGATTAGCCGTTGTGCCGATTCACGTCCCACCGCTACGGGAGCGCCGCGAAGACGTGCCCGAGCTCGTCGAGCATTTCTCTGAGCAGGTTGCACAGCGGTTGGGTAAGGGTCGCTGCGAGCTAGACGAGTCGGCGATGGACCTGCTGTACGGATATGACTGGCCGGGGAATGTTCGCGAGATGGAAAACCTAATCACACGCGCCAGCGTTCTGAACTCGGGGTGTCGCATCACGGCAGACGACTTGCGGTCTTGGCTGATGACTTCACAGGCGTCAGCCGATCCGGCGCAAGCACACGATCGCGACGACGAGGGACTTGTTGGTATGAACCTGCAGGACATAGAACGCAGACTGATCGAGGCGACTCTCGAGCACTACAGCGGGCACCGCGAGCAGACTGCACGGGCTCTCGGCATCGGTGTGCGGACCCTGACAAACAAGATGCGGTCTTATGGATACGCTCCTCGGACGAAGGCGTTCTCGAGAGCCGCCTAGGGAACCGGCATGAATTGCCGATCAACCGACAGTGTTTGCTGGAGACCGACAAACGAAAGGACACGACGAATCGGCGGAACGCATTTCAGCTTCGATGCAGCCCCTTGTTTCACGCAGCCTCCGCGCTCTTCTGGCAACGGAGTCATCGGAATTGCGGAGGCGGCACGCGAGTTGCGAGTTTGCGCTACGTTTAGAGTTCCCGAACGAAACACAAGATCAACCAAATCGACTGCTTGGCGATGAATATCTTCAATTCCACAACGATCCCGGTGCTGCAAGAAGTCGTTAGCTTTGCGCAAGCCCGGCATGAGATCCTCGCTGGGAACGTCGCAACAAGGACACGCCTGGTTATCAGGTTCGCGACTTGTCAGTCGAGACGTTTCAAGACCGGCTGCGCGAGGCGATTGAAGCCAATGACGAAACGGGCGGCTCGATCTCTCCCGGTGAAATCAGTGGGAATCGCGATGAAGCAATGCGTCGTGTTCGAGAGGCGAGCAAAGGCATTCTTTATCATGATGGAAGCAATGTCGACTTCGAGAAGCAAGTTCTTGAGGTTTCCAAGAACCAATACATGCACAACATGGCGATCTCGATTATGAGCAGTCAATTCCAGTTACTGCAGGTTGCGATCAGCGAACGTGTCTAAGAGAACATGCAATGATTTCTGCTATGGACATCAGCACGAGTGCTTTGGTAGCTCAACGCACGCGGTTGAACACGATTGCCAGTAACGTTGCCAATATGTCTTCGGTGCGCAATGAAAATGGCGATGTCGAGCCGTATCAAGCTCGATTCGTTGTGTTTCGCGAAGATCAAGATGTGAAAATGAGCAGCGGCGCGACCGGTGTCAAAGTTGAATCGATTGAATCGGAGTCGGTCGAACCGAACTACAAGTATCAGCCAGGGCATCCTCTAGCGATCAAAGAGGCGCGCGTAAAGGCTATGTCGCCTACCCGAATATCAACATGTCGCGAGAGTTCGCCGATGCTCTCGAAGCGACGCGTGCTTACGAAGCCAACATCGGTGTGATGGAAATCACGAAGAACCTTGGTCAACAAACGTTACGAATTCTCGCCTAGCGATCATCCAATGATGCTCCGCGGGTCGGAGATGTTTCATGGACGCCATTAGCAACATTTCGCTTCCACCTTCGATAGCTCGGGCAATCGAAGACCTGAAAGGCATAGAAGGCTTTGAGGGACTTAGCGGTCTCTCGAGTGAGACGCCGCAAGCTCCCTCGTTTAAGGAGTTCTTGCTCGATTCCATCGATCACGTGAATGCGATGCAGAACGATGCAGACAAAGCTGTCGAGCAGCTCGCGACCGGTGGTGATGTCAATGCGGCGGAAGTCTTAACCGCCGTGCAGAAAGCCGATCTTTCCTTTCGCATGATGATGCAGATCCGGAACAAGCTAGTTCAAGCTTACCAAGAGATTAAGGAGATTCGCATCTAACCTAGCCCGACGTCAATCGCCGCACGACGACAGTCAGCTTCGCACTTCTTTGGAATTCATGGATGGACTTCCTCAATAAGGCCTACGAACAAATCGCCGACTTGTTCGGCTCAATGACACCGGCGGCCCGGATCACGACCGGCTTGTTGCTTGGTGTGATCATTGTCAGTCTCGTCTTTTTGTTCCGTGGACAGGTAACGTCCGCCGACGCTTATCTGTTCGGCGCACGTCCGCTGACCGACGGCGAACTGTCGTCGATGACAGGCGCGTTCGCTAAAGCGGGGCTGAACGCTTGGGAGAACGAAGGCAATCGACTTCGTGTGCCTCGCGGCCAACGACATACTTACATCGCTGCTCTGGTGGAAGGAAACGCGCTACCACAAGATGCCGGCTCCGCATGGCGGGACATGTTTGAGACACAAAGTCCCTTTTCTACGCGTAGGACGAACGAGTTGCGTGAGAAGTATGCGCTACAGCAGGATCTGAGCTATACGATTCGCGCGCTCAGTGGAGTGGCGAAAGCTGGCGTCGTGCTGTCGGAGATCGACACGGACACATTTCCGCCAAGAACGGAACGCCGGGCTGTCGTGACGGTGGAAGCGACTGGTTCGGCTGCGCTTGATGCGATGCGTGTCAAACAGATTCGCGACACCATCGCCTACGGTGGCGGCGTCGAGCCGCACAACATCGTCGTTTCCGATACGAATGCAGGAAGATCACATGCCGGACCGCCGAAGGAAGGTTCTCTCGAATCGGAGCAGGGCCTTTACGCCGAACGACAGGCCCAACGGGAGGCCGAAATCAAGCAGAAGATCGAAGGCTACTTGCGAGTCGCGTATCCCGGTGCGACCGTCGCGGTGCGAGCCGACCTCGACCCAACGATCTCGTCCACCGAACGCAAGATTGTCTATGACGAAAAACCGACGCCAATCTCTATCTCGGAGAATCAGCTCGATGAGCGATCTACTTCATCGCCGGCGGGCGGACGTCCCGGAGCTGAGCCTAATGGCATTGGCAATCGGACGGTCACCGCGGGTGGGGGAACAGACAGCGAGCGTACTCGAACGGAGACCGGTACGGACCAGGAGAACATCCCCGGAGCGTCAGTAACGGTCGCCAAAAGTTCGGGACTGCAGGAACGTTCCGTTACCGTCTCGATTGCTGTGCCGCGAAGCTTGTTCAAGGCGATTTGGCATCAACGCAATCCTATCCTCCCAGGTGAAGAAGAGAAACAACCGGAGAAGACTGCACTGGAATCACTTGAGAATGAAGTGAAAACCAACATCGAAGAATCGGTCGTTATGGTGATCCCCAAAGCGCCGCCCGGCGAGGCTACGTTTCCTCGCGTCAAAGTCACCTCATTCGACGACATCCCGATCGCTGCTCCCGCTCCACCAAGCTTGGCCGAAACGGGTGGCGCTTGGTTCGCCGCCAATTGGCAGACACTCGCTTTGTTTGCTCTGGGGTTCTTCGCCATCATCTTCTTGCGAGGCATGATTCAATCCGCACAGACCGCGGCTCTTGCAGACACTCAAACGAAACAGCTCGCCACCGAACGTGCGGCTGATCTAGAGGATGATGCCGAGGATGCTGAGGAGGGGCAGGATCTTGGTGAGTTTGGGAACTCGCTGCGAGGCAGATTCGAATCTTCAGGGCGCAGCTTACGTGAAGAGCTGACCGAGTTGGTCCGCGATGATCCCGACGCTGCGGCCAACGTAATTCAAAACTGGATGCGTGAAGCAGCATAGTATCGATGGCTGGAACAGACATGACAACAAAGACTGACACAAGTGATCCGCTTCGCAAGGTAGCGATCTTCGTATCGACGCTGGACCGGGTCGCGGCGGACGACCTTCTGGAACGCCTCCCGTCGGAGCAAGCCGCGGCGGTTCGGAATCTGGTCATGCGGCTGGAGGATGTTTCGGAGGCTGAACAGGAACGCGTCGCCCACGAGTTCCTGCACGGTGGCAGTGCCAGCAATCCGCCCGAAGATTCTGGAGTCGAGTTAGACGATTCGCTCGCCGAGAAGCTGTCTTCGCCGAACGGTTACTCGGATCACGTAGAGCAGCCCGCGGAACCGATCGGCCCTCCCTTCCACTTTCTCCGGCAAGCCGAAACGGACGCGATCGCCAAACACCTCGCTCACGAGAACCCGCAAATATCGGCGGTCGTCGTGGCACATCTTCCGCCGAGACAGGCGGCCAACTTGATCGCGCACTTCGAGCCTGCGCGCCAGGCCGATGTCCTGCGTAGAGTTTCCGAACTGGATTTGGCCGACACGGCGGTCGTGCGTGACGTCGAGCAACATTTGGAGATGCTATTGTCGGAAGACGTCCGGCTGGCGAACAATCGTGTCGCTGGACTGTCTGCCGTTGCGGCGATTCTCGAAGCGGCCGGTGACAAACGAGACTCTTTGGTCAGCAGCCTTGCGCGGCACCAGAACACGCTCGTCCGCCGCATGAACAATGTGCGATCGAGAAGCAGACTGCCACGAGCAAAGGACGCGGCGACGCAGGTTGGGCCAAGCCACGGAGTTCAGCAGCAGCGTGACGAGCGGCGAACAAGTGAGAGCGATGTGCCAACCTCTCATCCAGCGGCTGAAGCCTCTCGAGATCGCTCGCTGACGTTCGACGATCTTTCCAAACTGAGTGACTTGGCATTGGCTCGCATCTTCCGCGAATCGGATCCTCAGATCGCCTTGATGGCACTTGCAGGAGCGGATGCAAGCTTTGTCGATCGCCTTATGCGTCAGCTCCCGCGGCCCGAAGCGAAGTCGCTGAGACGGCGAATGGAAAGCCTTGGGCCACTTCAGCTCAATGACCTTGCCCACGCTCAAGATCAAATTGGGGAACTGGCGAGCCACTTGGCGGCGCGGGGCGAGATCAAGGTGCCCGCGCCCGCACGTTTCACCGTGGCGGCCTGAACGAAACACAAGCAGGATACGTTGTTGGATGGCAGGAATCATCAAAACGGACCGTCGAAGCGACGCCCCTACATCAGTGCGCTCGGTCGCGTTCAATTTCGAAGACATTTCGTCGCGGGCGAGCGACTACCTTTCGAACGCTCAACAACAGGCCCAGCAGATCGTCGCCAAAGCGGAAGCCGAAGCGGCGCAGATTCGACAGCAAGCGCGAGAGGAAGGGCGCCAGCAAGCCTTGCAGGAAGCCCAGCAGGTCGTCGGCGAGACGATTGACCAGGAACTCACGATTCTTGTGCCGGCTTTGCAGGCGGCGATTGAAGACATTCGGCACTCGAAAGCCGTATGGTTGAGGCATTGGGAGCAGCGCACGATTGGGCTCGCCGCGTCGATCGCTGAGCGTGTGATTCGTCGCGAGTTGGAGCAGACCCTCGAGATCACGATCGATTGGATTCGCGAGGCGCTCGAGTTGTCGATGGGAACGGGAGACGTGACGATTCAGCTCCATCCAGAAGAATACTACACATTGCGTGACCACACCGCGGCCATTACCGGTCAGCTCGCTTCGATTGGCTCGGCGAACATCGTATCGAGCGACGACGTTTCGCGCGGCGGGTGCCGGGTCGTCACCGAATTCGGTGTCATCGATCAGACCATCGAAGCACAGTTGGACCGTATTGCGGAGGAACTTGGCTAGGCACTTATGATGAACGATTTCATCCCTCAACTCGCGTCGATCCTTCCGACGGCGCTTCGTGGCAGCGTGGTACGGACCGAAGGCTTGACGACCGCGGTGGCCGGCTTCCCAGCTCCAATCGGCTCGATCGTCGAGATCGAACGCCAAGCAAGTGACCCGATCGAAGGAGAGGTGATCGGCTTCCGCGACGATTTGACATTGGTCTATCCGTTCAAGACGCTCGAAGGAGTTCGCCGCGGCAATCGTGTTCGTCTGAAGCGAACGGGAAAGCTGCTGCGCGTCGGCGACCGATTGCTGGGGCGAGTCGTCGATGCTCGGGGGCAGACGACTGAACGGTTGCCACAACCGACTTTGGTGGATCGCGTCTCCCTGTCTCAGCCGCCTCCGCCCGCGACGCAACGGCCTCCCATCGATACACCTTTATCGACCGGCATCCGCGCGATCGACGGTTTTCTGACGTGCGGTCTGGGGCAGCGTGTAGGCATCTTCGCCGGCTCGGGCGTGGGGAAGAGCGTCGCGTTGGGCATGATGGCTCGATACACTTCTGCCGACATCAACGTGATTGCCTTGATTGGCGAGCGCGGTCGCGAAGTCAACGAGTTTCTGGAGCGAGACTTGGGGCGGGAGGGACTGGCGCGGAGCGTTGTTGTCGTTGCTACGAGTGACGAGCCGGCCTTGCTGCGTATCCGCGCCGCGATGACCGCCACAGCGATTGCTGAGTACTTTCGCGATCAAGGTAAGAACGTGTTGCTGTTGATGGACTCGATCACTCGCTTCGCGATGGCTCAGCGGGAGATCGGGCTCGCGGCGGGTGAACCGCCGGCGACTCGTGGTTACCCGCCGTCCGTCTTTAGCTCGCTGCCGAAGCTCGTCGAGCGAGCGGGGCGTAGCACTCTTGGCAGCATTACGGCGTTCTATTCTGTGCTTGTGGAAGGCGACGATACGAACGAACCGATCAGCGACGCAGTGCGCGGTCTCCTCGACGGACACATTGTTCTATCTCGTGACATCGCCGCGAAAGGGCATTATCCGGCGATCGATGTGCTCCAGAGTCTTAGTCGTCTGATGCCGGTGGTGACTTCGCGCCAACATCAAGATGCGGCCTTGGCAATTCGCGAGCTGATGGCCGTCTATCGCGAACACGAGGACTTGATCTCGATCGGTGCGTACCGACCCGGCTCGAATCCCGCGGTCGATGCAGCCGTCGCCGTCCGGGCGGAAATCGACCAATTCTTGAGGCAGCGAATTGAGCAAGGTTGTCCGTTGGGGTTGACTGAGAACGAGCTGTTGGAGTTGGGCGCGCGCTGTCATGCGGCGCGTGGCATGTCACCACCTCCTGTTGCTTCTGGGGAACCAGCGATTGTGTCGGGGGCAACGTAAACCATGGCGAAGTTTCAGTTCCGCCTCGAATCCTTGCTGAAGTTGCGTGAAGCGAGCCGTCAACAGCGCCGCTTGGAACTGGCGGAAGCATTTCATGCCGAACGGATCCTAACGGACCAGGCAGGCCAATTAGCACAAGATATCCGTGAAGTGATGTTGAGATCACGCGTCTCTGTATCGCCGGGCTACGTGGACGTCGATCAACTCCGAGACACGCATCGCTATCGATTGGTACTTGAATCGCAACAAGCGGTAATGGAGCAACGCATGAAGCAACTGACACAGGAAGTCCAAAAGCGACGCGATGCTTTGGCGGCAGCCGATAAGGAAGTGCGCGTTCTCGAAAAACTGCGAGAGCGGCAGTTAAGCGAGCACGCGGCGGCTGAACTGCATCGCGAGTTCATGGAATTGGATGAAGTTGCTGTTCAGCAATGGAATCAGAAGGCGAGAGTCGGCGAATGAGTTTGATCGGTAAACTACTGGGGCTGTTAGGGGCGGCGTTCGTCTATACGTGCGTTGCAGTCACCGTGGCACAAGCGGTTGGCGTGCGAAGCTGTGGTCCGTCGGATCCTTTTCGCAAGACAAAACCAAGAAATACGCCGCTATCGTCTACGGCTTTGACATGACGGAATTGCAGCTCGACAGTGGAGGCAACGCGCAAGCCGGGAGCGATGATTCGATGACAAACGAAGAACAAGTCGATGCGCGTGTTGACGTCGCGCCCTCGATTGTCTTGCGGCAAGAAGCACTGAGCAAAGGCGCCGACGATATCCGCAGCCTCGCGCAGCAGTTGTCAACCAAACGCGAACGATATGACATCGTCAAGGAGGGCTTCGGCAAACTGCTGGGTACGCTTGAGGAAGACGCCAACGCATCGGCTCTGCAGGAAGTGCGGCGAACACTTGAGGTTCTACAGCCAAAGCAAACGAAAACACTGTTGACGACGATGCTGGCACTCGACAAGCCCAACGACCTTGATGACGTCTTGCAGGATTTGCTAGGCATCATCAGCGACATGCCGGAGGACAAGCTGAAAAAGGTGTTTGGCGAGTTCAAGTCACCTGAAGAACAGAATGTCTTGCACACGATCCTTGTCGCCATCGGAAAGCTTGACGAGCGATAGGAGGGAGTGAGGGAATGGTGGAGTGATGGAGTGATGGAATACCGGAGTTTAATTGCTGCGTATTGAGTACTGGGTACTGGGTACGGAGTACGAACGCCCCCGCTGTGGCGACATTCGCCCTCCACCATTTCACCGTTCCACCAACGCACGTGGCGGCATGATGGGCAAGCTGCTGATCGCGGGCTTCATGGGCGGCGTGATCGTCGTCGAGTGTTTGCTGGCGTATCTGTTCATTCCTAGCGCGGAGGAGGTCGCGGCGCTGGCGGAACAGAACATGACAAAGAGACTGCCAGACAACCTTATCGGCGACGAATCTGGAGCGCCGGCAGCAGACGACGAGAAGGCTGTCGAGATTCCTTTGGGTGAGTACAACATGACGGTCGGCCAACGTAACGCTAGCATTGCTTTGCGAGTCGATTTTCATCTCGCGGGCATTGTTTTGTCGGAAGACGAAACGGCCTTTGACAACCTGATGGACCGATATCCCGCTAGATTCCGCCAAATCGTGCTTCGTGAGATCCGCAGCGCTGACCGCGAAGACTTTGACGATCCAGAGTTGGGGTTGCTTAAAAGACGGATTTTGGAGAAAAGTAGCAGCCTCTTCGGAAACCCTATCTTGAAGTCTTTGATTATCGACGACTTCTCCTACGTCGAGCAGTAGCAACCACCGGATAGCCCTGGGCGGAGCTATCGTACCGCATAGGAATGGAATCCCATGCCGGACGATCCAGATCTCATCGGCCAGAACGAGATTGAAGACCTGCTGAGCCAGGCCAAAGGGGCGGCTGAGGCTTCCCCACAGCAGGCATCAGCTTCAGACGCCGTTCCGCAAGACGAGATTGACTCGCTGCTGAACAGCATCGGTGACGGTGCGGCGGCGGCCAACGCCCACGCCGCCATCGGTGGTGCGGCGGCGGTGGCAACTGCCGTCTCACCCGCGAGCCAGGCGAGCGGCGCACCAGGCGCAACCGGCTCGCAGGTGGGTGACGATGTTCAGTTCCCGCTCGAGCAGGCAGAGCAGGCAATCGCGGCGGACGGCCAGGAAGCGCCCTCGCCAGCCGGGGTTTCTGCGTTCAAGTTTCAAGACTTCGCCGGCGAACCTGCATCGACGGAGAAGGCGACGCTTGATCTGTTGCGCGACGTGCAGCTTGATCTGAAGATCGAGCTGGGACGCACTCAGATGGAGCTAGAAGAAGTGCTCAAATTGCGCTGCGGATCGGTTGTCACGCTCGACAAGCTCGCGGGTGATCCCGTTGACGTCTATGTCAACGGCCGCCTGGTAGCTCGCGGTGAGGTGCTGGTACTCAGTGACAGCTTTTGTGTGCGCGTGGCGGAACTTGTCAGCGGTAATGAATAGCTGGAAGCAACCCTCTGGCACAACTTGCTGCTCGCATGATTTGCGGCAGATTCGGAAGCGAACTTTCCGCATCGTTTATCGGCGACATTCGACGCCTACTTGATCTGAACTCCTCTTAATCTCGACGAGCTTGCTGTCAGCATGCCTTTCGCAAAACATAGCCTGCCACTTCTGATCGCGTGCGCTCTGGCAGCAATCGCGACGAGCTATTCCCAGGCACAAGGTTTAGCTCCAGGTAATCGTCCATCTCAGGTGTCGCCCGAAACGAGGGAGCAGTTTGTGGACGAACGACACCCGGCGTACACCGACGCACCGAGACTTAGCCCGCCACCCGCACCCAGCTATGGCGTGAGACCCTTGGAAGCCAACTCCAGCACACAAGCCGTCGAAGACTCAAGACACGGGAATGTGCAGCCTGCGTCGCACGTGGAATCATTGCAGGACCGGCGTTACGAACCGATCCCGCTGCGAACGAACGACGATCAGCGACTCGCTCCTCGATCTTCCCAATCGACAGGAGTTGGCAAGGCTGGCATGACCGTTGCGACGAGTCTGGCGATCGTAATAACCGCCTTCTTTCTGCTCGTCTGGCTGTCGCGAAAGGCTTCGCCGAATGGCCTGGCACCCTTGCCGAGCGAAGTCGTCGAATCACTGGGGCGCTCTCAGTTGACCGCGAGGCAACAGATGCAATTAATTCGGCTTGGGCAAAAGCTTGTTTTGCTTTCGGTCACCTCCACGGGTGTCGAGACAATTACGGAAGTTACCGACCTGGAAGAAGTCGAACGTCTGTGCGCGCTTTGTCAGCGGAATCGCTCGGGAAGCATATCCGAGACGTTCCGCCAAGTCCTTTCGCAGTTCGGCAACGAGCCACCGCCTGCCGGGTTTATCGGCGATCCCGCTGCATCTCAACTCGATCTTGCAAACGGGAACCCACGGGCGGCTAGGCTCGAGGAGGACGAAGATGTTTAGCCTTCGCACGACACGTCCAAATCAACCACGTCGGCGACACCCGTTGTCTGCGAGCGTGCAGGCGCGGCTGCGCAGCACGCTGTTGTGGGCCATGTTGGCCTTCGTCTGCCTCACGATGCTGGCTCCCGGCTATGCCCAAGAAGTTCCGCAGCCTCCGACTGCATCGCCATCATCGCTGCAAGATCTGATCGGCGGCGGTCCTGACGAATGGACGAGTCCGGACGGATTCAACTCGGCGTTGCAAATCATGTTCCTGTTGACGGTGCTCAGTCTCGCTCCGGCTGTGCTGTTAATGACGACTAGCTTCGTGCGAATCATCGTCGTGCTGGGGTTGTTGCGCCAAGCGCTCGGCGTACAGCAGCTTCCTCCGGGGCAAGTGCTCACGTCGATCTCGCTCTTCATGACCATCCTCATCATGACACCGGTCTGGACCGACGTTTACGACGACGCGATCGCACCGTACACCGACCCTCAGGTCGAGATGAGTCTCGAAGAAGCTTGGACGGCTGGTGTACGCCCGGTTCGACATTTCATGTCGCGGCAAATCCAGATCGCTGGGAACGACGAAGATGTGATGATGTTCTATCGCTACATCGACACGAGCGATACCCAGCCCTACACGTTCGACGACGTGCCGCTGCAAGTCCTGCTGCCAGCGTTCATGTTGAGTGAACTGAAGTTGGCCTTTCTGATCGGCTTTCAGATCTACTTGCCGTTCCTGATTCTGGACATTGTCATCGCGAGTGTGACCATCTCGATGGGCATGTTGATGTTGCCGCCGATCATGATCTCGCTGCCGTTTAAGCTCATGTTGTTCGTACTCGTTGACGGCTGGCACCTCGTCATCGAAATGCTGCTTCAGAGTTTTGTTCCGTATACCTGACCGATCGTTCAACAAAGGCTAGACGAACATGAATCCCGAGGATGCGATTGATCTAGGCCGCGAAGCGATCTTCACTTGCCTGTTGATCGGCTCTCCAGTTCTAGTCGTTGGCGTGGTGGTTGGCCTGCTGATCGGGCTGTTCCAGGCACTCACTCAAATTCAAGACCAAACGATTTCGTTCGTGCCCAAGATCATTGCCATGATTGCGGTCTTGTCTCTTTGCTTGCCGTGGTTAGTGCAGCGAATGATGGAGTATTCCGAGGACCTCATCGCCAACATTCCCAACGTTGTGATGGGAGGTTAGGCGACATCAACCGTGCATGTCCTCATTGAACTATACCGAGACCAACTGCTCCTGTTCGTACTGATTCTTACTCGCATCAGTGGTCTTGTGATGACGGCCCCGATTTTCGGATCGCGGAATGTTCCGGTGCGCGTTCGTGCTTTCCTGGCAATCGGCTTGGCGCTCATGATCACTCCCGTCCACTGGCACGACGCCGTCGCGATGCCGACGGACCTCATGAACATGGGTGTTCTTCTGGCTCGTGAAGGAATTCTCGGTCTAGCGCTTGGGCTGTCCGTGATGATACTATTCACCGGCTTGCACCTGACCGGCCAGATCATCGGTCAGATGAGCGGCATGTCGCTGGCAGATACGTTCGATCCAACGTTCGATACGAGCGTGCCCGTCTTCAGCCAGTTGCTGGATGCTGTCACGTTGTCCATCTTCATTGCCGTCGGCGGCCATCGACACGTCCTCTCGGCGTTGTTGGATACGTTCGAAGCACGACCACCCGGCGTGCGCGACTTCCCAACGAACGTCGTGGAAGCTCTTTCATCGATTGTCGGCGAGAGTTTCGTCGTCGGCATCCGAGCCGGGGCACCGGTGATGGTTACACTGCTGCTGGCCGTCTTAATCCTGGGCTTGATCAGCCGTACACTTCCGCAGCTCAACGTCATCGCGATTGGCTTCAGCTTGAACTCCATGATCATGCTGTTCACGTTGGCTGCATCACTCGGCGGTCTGGCGTGGGTTGTTCAAGATCACGCTGACAAGGTCATCGTCGTCATCCGCGACGCGGTCGCGTTCAATCGTCTTCCGCCCTAAGCGACAGTCCTCGAAATGCCCGAACAGTTTGGCGAGAAACAACACGAAGCAACTCCGTATCGCCGCCAGCAGGCGCGCGAAGAAGGGCAGGTTGCGAAGAGCCAAGACCTTGTGTCGGCGGTGTTGTTGGTGGCAGCCGTTTGCCTCTTGATGTTCTGGGGAGGCGGCGTTGCGGAATATTTGGGCCGGCTCGCGCAGCGTAAGCTAGGCGGCGACCCTTGGCTGCAAGCCGATGCGGCCAACTTCGTGGCAGAATCGCAGGCCGTGTTCCTCGATCTCGCTCGCTTGTTGCTTCCTATTCTAGGGTTGCTAGTGCTGGTTGCCTTTGTCGTCAACGTGGGGCAAGTCGGCTTTCTGTTTGTGCCCAAAAAGCTGGCGTTTGACTTCAGTAAGCTGAGTCCGCTCAGAGGCTTTCAACGCTTGTTCTCGATCTCCAGCGCCGCGAGGCTTGGCTTCGGTATCTTCAAGCTTGTCATCGTCACTGCAGTAGCGATCTGGGCTGTGTGGGCAGAGCAAGCTCAGATTCTCAGTCTGAGCGATATGGAGATCAGCCAGATCGCCTCTTTCTTGATCAGCATCACACTCTGGACGTGCTTGAAAATCGGAATCGCTTTGTTACTGCTCGCGATACTCGAATACGCTTTCCAACGCTGGAAGCAAGAACAGGACTTGCGAATGACGACCCAGGAAGTACGCGAGGAAATGAAGACCTTGCAAGGTGATCCGCAAGTCATCGCCCGCCGGAAAGCCGTGCAGCGCCAACTGGCGCTCAACCGCATGAGCAGTGCCGTGCCGAAGGCCGACGTCGTCGTTACCAACCCAACCGAACTGGCCATCGCCATTCAATACGACCACGAGACGATGGACGCACCGCTGGTGTTAGCGAAGGGTGCCGGCGTTGTCGCCCAGCGTATTCGCCGCTTGGCCCTGGAAAACAACATTCCCGTTGTCGAACGGAAGTCTCTGGCGCAGGCCCTCTACAAGCAAGTCGAGCCCAGTAAGCCGATTCCGGCTGAGCAATATGCCGCGATGGCGGAAGTCTTGCGTTACGTTTACGAACTCAAAGGCAAGACGCTACCGGCGAGCGATGGTCAGGCGGCGGCATAAGACGACCGTAGAAATCGCAACAAACGAACACCGCAGCCACTGATAACACCGCTGTCGAAAGCGTGGCGATCTGATCGATGGGCGAGCAGCTACTAGCTCGCTTGCCGCGCGTGTGTTTCTCGCTCATTCACGTCACCAGTTCCGATGGCCGCTCGAAGTTAATGTTTGTGGCACCGTTGCGGTTGGTGCCCTGAAGTAATCGTTCGTCGTGAGGGCAACCCAAATGCGAATTCCTATTATCCGTGGACTCATTGAGCGGCGCGTTCTTGTCAATTTTCGCATTGATCCTGTCGTCTTGTCCGCCGTTTTACCGGCTCCGTTCCGCCCTCAGATAGCCAACGGGTTCGGCATCGCTGGTATCTGTTTGATTCGGCTCAGCCACATCCGACCGAAGTTTCTGCCATCCTTGTTCGGTATCTCGTCGGAAAACGCAGCTCACCGAATCGCCGTTGAATGGGATGCGAATGGCGAGACGTCCACAGGCGTCTTCATTCCCCGCCGTGACACTTCATCGCTGCTTAACGCATTCGCCGGAGGGCGGATTTTTCCGGGCGTTCACAATCTCGCTCGTTTCAATGTCCGCGAGACAGACGACCATTTTCAGGCTTCCATGCACAGCAATGACGATTGTGCTCACGTATCGGTCGCTGCACACACAACGACGAAGCTCCCGCGTGACTCGATCTTCCGGTCTGTCGCTGAGGTCTCACAGTTTTTCGAGGCTGGCTCTCTTGGCTATTCCCCGCAAACATCAAACGGTCATTTTGACGGGTTGGAATTGCGAGCTTTCAATTGGCACGTAGAACTACTCTCTGTCACTCAGATCGAATCATCGTTCTTCGATGATCGCGAAGTGTTTCCTGCTGGTTCAGCCACTTTCGACAATGCTCTCTTGATGCGATGCATCGATCATGAATGGCACAGCCGAGAATCCCTATGCTGCACCGGCGGCTAACTGTTTAGGACTTGGAGGTTAGCCGACGTCGGCAAGTCTGTGATGCGAGCACTTTCGTTACGCGTCTTCGCCGTTATTCGTAGCCGTACTTCTCGAAATAGCCTGCCCAGCGTCTGCGAACTTCTTCTTTGATTTCAGGTTCGAGTTGATGCTGATTCGGCTTGTAGGCTTTCTTGTTGGCAGCGTATTCTTCGATCCTTGGCTGAACGTTCTCAAAATCGCCAAGCTCGAGATACTCGTAAATCTTCCGAAGTTCCCCAACGGGATCTTGCACGAGTTGCTCGTAGTGGACGTCGCAGATGTTCTCCGATCCGACTGCCTCACGCTGTCGTTCGAAGCCGCCATACATTCGCTCGAAGGCCTGAAACACATACTCGTCGAGGTGCTTGTGCTTTGCCCGCTGGAAGGCCTGGTTATTGTCCAGCGAAACCCAAAGCCGCCGATTGGAGGCAAACAGCGAATACGGATCTCGCACGATGTGAACGAACTTGGCACCGGGAAACATCTCGGAGAGGACTTCGATACGCCCCGTATGTGGAGGCGATTTCAAGATAACGGGCTTGCGTTTCAGATAGGTCTGCATCCGGACGAACTGAAGCAGCGCGTTCTTCCAGTGTGCCAGGTCATCTTTATCGACGTCCTGCATGTCGAGGAATTCCATGAACGGAGCAGGATCGTTCGGGAATGCGATGCGAAACATCGGCGAAGGCGCGCCCATGCTGACCAAAGCGAATTCGTCTTCCTGCGGATGACCGAAGCTGACCGTCATGTTGTCCATCGGCCGCTTCGAGGGCAACAGGAACCACAGAAGCTTCGGGAAGAGTCCTCCAGTCAGCAGGAAGTGATTCGGAGCGAAGCACTCATAAGTCGTTGGATAGGCAAATCGCTCATCGAGCACCATCAACTCATGCAGCATCGTTGTTCCGCTGCGCCAATGGCCGATCACGAAAACGGGCGGCTGCTCGATCTTTGTCTCCGCGACACCGCGTCCATATAGCATCTGCTGCAATCGATACGCGACGGAATTGAACAGCGTGACATTCGACACCGTCAAGGCGAGGCCCAGGCCACACGGATGAAAGCGGGTCTTGTTTCGCCAAGCCAGACGCGCCCAATCGCCTAACCGCATACCGTGCCAGAACCGTGGTGCCCACATCGGGTAACGATTCAGCTTCGGCTTCTCCGGCTTCGTCTCTTGTGTTGTGTTAGCGGCTACGGACATTCAATCGTTGTCGAGGAGCGTGTTCAGGGCGGGCGAGCTATCGATTGTAGTTCCCAAGCGGCGTATTGCCGATACCCGCGTGGCTCCGCGATCATCGTCGAAGCGGCCCGAGGCTTACGAGGGAATAAACGCAAGGAAACATGACGAATTCACGGTACTCCTCGAGAAACTTCGCACGGAGCGCTGCTCGCGGTAAAATAAAACGATCGGAGCAGTCAAGCTATATGAGCTGTCCATTTCACTTCACGACCGCATTTCATTGCGTTACCACGATCCTCCTTTGGGCCAGCCTCACGGGTGTCGCTCCAACCGCGTTGGCACAGCCGGCGGACTTGACGCCCAGGGGCGAAGAGGCTTGGCGGTTCGAGACGCTGACGCTGAGCGACGGCAGGAAGTTCGTCGGATTCGTGCAGCAGATCACCGAGTACGAAGTCGAGTTCGCTCAGGTGTTCCGCACTCCTGGCAAACCAATGAGTGCTACCGTGCGTGTCATTCCACCGCATGACGTCGATTTGTTGGAGCAGCTCCCCCCGGATGTCCGCTACACGATGCTGCAGCGTTTTCGGGCTTTCAAGCACCGAGCTGCGATCGAAGCAGGAAGCATGATGGAGTTAACGCTAACCGCTCGACTGCTCGATGGGCAGCGATGGTGGCGTTACGAAGGACGTTGGTTTGCTCTCGACAGTTCGGCTGATGAACGTGCAACGCGAAGGTGTATTGTCCGCATCGAACAGATGTTCCGCGCGTATCGCCAGTTACTTCCGCCACGTATGCACCCCACCGAACGACTCAAGATCGTCCTGCATGGCTCTTTGGACGAATACCATACAGCGTTACGTGCGATGGGGCTGGATATCGCGAACCTGGCGTTCTACGCGCCCAGAGACGACTTGATTGTGGCGGGGGCGGAACTGTCAACTTATGCCCAGGAGCTTGCGAAGATCCGCGGTGTTCATCAGTCCGAGCTTATTCAGATTCAACGCGATTATGACGACTTTCGCTCACGCCTTCTTCGGCTGAGCGAACAACTCGCTGAACGCGAATTTTCGCCGGAGCAGATTCGCGAGGAAACAACGCTGCGAACGGCGGCTTGGAACCGAGAGCACGAGTCGCTGCTACGCAAGATACGAGAGACGAACCGGCGCAACGCTAAGAAGTTCGACGAAGTCACCTCCCGGATGTTTCGTCGCCTGTATCACGAGGCGTTTCATGCCTATCTCGATCGGTTCGTGCTTGCACCCGATCAGCCTCCCGTTGATCGCTGGTTCAACGAAGGACTCGCCCAGGTGTTCGAAGCCGGCCAACTCGACGGCGACACGCTTCGCATCGACGCTCCCAATCCGAAGGCACTTCAGCAACTGCAACGAGATCTTGCAAGTGATTCGCCACTTACACTAACACAGTTGCTCGCCGCAAACGATCGCGACTTTCTCCTGTCACATAACAATGGCGCATCACAGCGACATTATCTTTACGCCTGGGGGTTGGCCTACTATCTGACGATCGAGGAGGGCATGCTCCAAGACGGCAAGCTTGCTCTGTACTTGACGGCTCACGACAAAGCGAGCCTCCAGCGGCTTGAAGAACTCACCGGCAAACCCCTCGCCGAGTTGGAACGAGAATGGCGTCGTGCCATGCTCCGAATGTGATTCGCACCATACCAGGGCTCTTGATTTGTTCAAGATAGGCGGTTTGTCAGACGTCAAAAGTAGGGACCGAACGGCTTGACAGTGCAGCGTTGAGAAATGCGGTCGCTTGCGCTACCATCTTCTTGAAGAGTCGCACTTGCGCTGCCAACGCAACGATTCTGTCCTTTGGTTTGCTGGAAGACTCCAGAAGAATCCAGCCGTCGTAGTCCGCCGCTACCAACAGATCGATGAGCTTCTGATACGGATAGTCAGGGCTATCCAGCTCGCGAACGTGGCAAGTCGCTCCGAAGCGATCGATCACGAGACCAAGATTATGTTCGAGCCCTTTGCCTTGTAAATCTTGCTTGTTGGAATTCCAACAAACGGCCACGTTTCGGTTGTCGGCAACATCCATGATCGCTTTGATCGTGGGAAGCTCGGCACATTGTCCATGCACTTCCAAACGGATCTGTTGGCCGAACCCTTCCGCATACTTACCAAGCTCGTTAAGTGCCTTTCCTATCTGCGCGATTGTTTTCTCTCGCGGAACGTCCGGATAGAAACGATCCGGCTTAACCTTCACGCCGGTCGATCCGACATCATGGCTCAACCGCACGAACTCCTTGGTCGCTTCGATCGCCTTCTTGACAACTCCCGGATCGGGATTGTCGTATCGCTCGTTGCTGCCGATACCAACTAGCGTAACCTCACTATCTGCGAAACGGTCTCGGACCGCCACGCGTTTTTGCTTGCTAAGCGAACGCTCGACGCCGTGCTTGTGCGTCGTTCGCAGCTCAACTCCCAAACATTTCGCCTGTTCGCAATTTGCGATTAGCGTAGGCAGATCCCAGTCTTGCCCCCAGAGATACGTAACTAATCCGTACGACATCTTGCTGTCGCGGGCTTTCGCGGAAAGCGTCTTCGGTAATGCCGCGAGTGAAGCTGTGGCGAGTGATGCTTTAGCGAATGTTCGGCGGGAGACTGGGTGCATGCGTTGTTCCTTTCATAGGAAGTGGTCATGCAACAGTCTACATCTGGAACACTTCATTCGCTAGTTCATGGGTGTGGGATCTCTCAGCACAAGAAGGCGGGGCCGCGATAGCTCTGGATAAAAAACACGCGGGGTGATCTGAGCGTATTGCGGTGATACAATCTCTAGAGCCGACGCACAAAACTGCACGGGAAGCGTCGTTGAGTCGGTCGTAGCGGAAGACCGATTCAACAACTTCTGGCGTAGAGGGCGATGCTGATGTTTTCTCTGCTCAATCGTCCGGGACGCTTGTGCGACACACCCTCGCGACGCGAATTGCTAACCGTCGGTGGATTGTCGCTGGTCGGATTGGGATTGCCAGATCTATTGCATCGACAGGCGCTCGGCCAGGACAAAGCGTCTCCGCTCAATAACGGTTTCGGTGCTGCTGACTCGGTTGTGCTCGTCTATTTGCAAGGTTCGCCGAGCCACATCGACCTGTGGGATCCGAAGCCGGATGCTCCCGCCGAAATCCGCGGCGAATTCCAACCGATCGCGACGACGACTCCGGGGCTCTACTTGGGTGAAGTGCTGCCCAAACTGGCACAACAGTCACGGCATTATACCGTGGTGCGATCGATCGGTGTCGATCCGAAGGGTCTGCGAAACCACGGCGCGGCCATTTACATGCTGATGACGGGCCACAGTCCCACCAACTTTTCGCCCACAGGATTGGCCGTGCCGCCATCGCGCGAAGATCTGCCGTCGGTCGGAGCCAACGTCGCCAAGTATCGCGCAGCGGAGCGAGGCCGGTTTAGCAATGTCGCCGTGAGCGGGCCGGTCATGGAAGGCCGCGTCGTTGGTGTCGGGCAATCGGCGGGGCTGCATGGGGCGGCTTTCGATCCGTACACGATGTATGACGATGCCACCAAGCCGCTCAAGCCGGTAGGGCTCACGTTGCCGAGCGACGTCGCGCTAGACCGCCTCGAATCGCGGCTCGATCTCCGCGCTGTCATCGATACCCACTGTGACGGAATTCGCAAGTCGAAGACAACGTTTGACCAGTTCTACGATCAGGCGTTATCGCTCATCCAAACCCGACGCGCGGTAGACGCGTTTCGGCTGGAAGCGGAGCCACCGAAGACGCGCGAGCGATACGGAATGACACGGTTCGGCCAAGCCCTCTTACTTGCGCGGCGATTGATCGAAGCCGAAACGCGTTTTGTGCAAGTGACATGGCCTGCCCGTTCCGACGACGAGCCCGCTCCTGGCCCGGACGGGTCTTGGGACACACACCGCAACAACTTTCCGATGCTCCGCGATCATCGCTGTCCCGTGTTCGACCACTCGCTGTCGGCGTTCATTGAAGATATGGCCGCGCGTCGGTTGTTGGAAAGAACTCTTGTGGTGGCGATTGGTGAGTTTGGACGCTCTCCGAAGATCGGGTCACCAACGACCAACAACGTCGGCCCCGGGGGTCGGGACCACTGGCCGGAATGCTACAGCTTTCTTGTGGCTGGTGGCGGTGTTCGACCTGGAAAACTTTACGGCCAGTCGGATCACCACGGTGCATGGCCGAAGGTCGATGCCGTTGAGCCGTACGACCTGATTGCCACGATCTACCATGCGCTCGGCATCAATCCCGCCACTGAATATCACGACGCACTCGATCGCCCGCGGCGTCTTGTGGAAGCTGGGCGACCGGTTGTGGGGTTGTTTTGAGGAGCGACGATCGCCTACGTCGCTCAATGTCCGTCGATATTCGCTTCATTGAATTTGATGTAGAACGCCTTCGCGGTCTTCATCAAGTAACTACGTGGCGATTGCAACTTGCCGATTACAACTTGCCAGTGCCCACGGTGCGATTCACTTATTCTTCTTTTCCTTCTTCAGTCTTCGTTTTTCCTTGGGAGTAAGCTGGGCCTTCTTCTGTTGTTCCCTCTTGCCTTTATCTTTGCTGCCTTTGTCACCCATGGCTGTTTCTCCGCGATTGAAAACGAATGTTCGCCCCAGATCCGTCAGACCAACTTGACGTTTTCAGCACATGGCCCCTTTGGTCCGCTTCCCGCCGTGTATGACACTCGCTGTCCTTCTTGGAGTTCTTCGTAGCTCACGCCTTCGAGGCTTGACGAGTGAAAAAACATGTCCTTCTCGCTCCCGGTGTCGATAAAGCCGAAGCCCTTGTCCGTGAGCCGCTTGATTGTGCCTTCCGCCATTTGTTCAATTCCTTCAAAAAAAGTGACCTGCAGCGTTGCCCGAAACATTATGCTCGGGCTGCTCCACTGCAAGCGTGCCATTCTATCGCATCATCTGGCAACAGGCGATGGCCCGTCCTAGAACTTCCTTCGCCTAATCAGTCGCTGTGTTCGCCGGAACGCGGAGAAACCGCACTCTGGCGAGTGCAGCTACGAATGACGACACAAGCCTAGTCCTTCCCAACGTGCTGCCGCCAACCTACCGTTTGCGTCCATGCTTGTTCTCGCTGGCCGTCGAACGAAGGGTTCCAATGCTTCTTCGAAGAGGTAACGACTGCACGCACGTAAAGCTCGTCGCCCGTCAGTTTGTAGGTCGCTTTCGCTCCCTCGACCTTGCTGAGGACCGCTCCGACATCCGCGGAGTACCGCCGAGTCGCATGGATCGGTTTGCCATCTTTGTCGGTAACGGGCTCGCTGCTCTTGTCGTAGTCAACAGGTGTGCCGATGAACTCGGTGACATATTCGATCCCTTCCTCCGGTTGCATCTCAACAGTCAACACCCGAGCTTTCTCGTCGAACTTGATTTTGCTCAAAGTCACTCCACTCGACGAGTAGAAGTCGCCTTTCTCCATCGAGCGAATAATCGCGTCGGCGTCTAGCTTGCTCGCCTTGACCATCACCCAGCCACGCCCCGGCGATGAACCACGATTACCAAAGTAGTTGTGCGAATCGTCCGTGGCCATGCCGGACAAAGGAGCTTCCTTCATCTCCGCAATGCGAATCGTGTTCGCGATGTCCCACATCCGTTCCAACTCGACATGCTGCTCGTCGCCAAGCTGATTGACTCCGGGATGGCCGTTGTAGATCTCAAAGAACTTTTCCTGTGTGACGGCCGCCATGTCTTCGGCCGTGACCGCATAGCCGAAGTTCGGATGGTTGAGATGCGCGAGGATTGGATGCCCGACGCGCTGGCTCTGCTGCTCGACCGCGATCAAGTTGTTCTTGATTGTGTCTCGCACGCTCTCCCCGCCGCGCGGACGAATCAGCTCGAGGATGTTGGTCGCATTGATATGAATCGGTAGCGATTTATGACGGTCGGTGATCTCTTCGGCTTGAATCAGAAGGAATTCGCCAGGTTTGACAAACTTCGGAGCGAACTCATCCAACGCCCTTAAACGAATCTCTGTCTTGCCATCCTTCTCGCGGGTTTCTACCCAGTCGTTGCCGAACCTCGCGATGTACCTCTTCAAGCCATCGATTGCTCCACGCTTGGCTCCTTGGCCTTCCGGAACCCACTTCTCGCCGCGGCTCAAGATGTTGTGATCTGACAAACTGAGGAAGTCATAGTCGTGCGTGACATACCAATCGACAATCATCTCCGGAAAGTCATTGCCGTCGCTCCACAGCGAGTGCGTGTGGAGATTGCCTTTGAACCAATGCACCCCTTGCTCCTGCGCGAGACCATCGCAGGCGTGCGCAATCAGTAACATGCCGCAAACAACGCTCGCCAAACCACAGGTCGCACGTAGTCTTACCATCATTGATTCCCGTCAATCTATCTGCTCGTTGCCTAACCAAGTGGGTCGCTCAGTATAGACAGTCTGATGCTCTTCGGACACTATTGCGGGAGCAATTGGAAGAGAGAACGATCGCCGAGTAGCCCAATCAAACTGTCGATGCGTGTCGGATCGGATTCGACGTTACCACGAGACGAGCGGCCAGATTGCCTAGTCCACGAGCCGCACGGTGGGCGTGAAGATGATGTCCTTGAAGATGTTTGTGAGCTGCTCCTCGTACTGCGACGGGTCGCCACCTGCTTGTAAACCTTGGCCGATCTCGGACGTGCCGCCCAGAACGGCCATGCGATTGAGGAAGTCGCCGTCGGCACCGAACCCAAGCCCGACGGCGAACACATCCCAGTTGTCTAACCGCATGTTACGAGCCTGCATCAGGGGACCGTTGAACCAATAGCGGCTGTTCGGCCAACTGAGAGGGTCACTGTAGTAGAACTGACCGGCGTCCGGACCTGAGACACTGTTGACGTATCCATCGATCGTACCCTGTCCCGACTGGATCAAGTTCGGTGCGCCATCGGATAGGACGATGACAACTTTATCGGTGAACGAACGTCCAATCGAATCCATGTGCTGCTTGGCCGTGATCATTCCCGATTCCATCGCGGTCGTCGCGAGCTTGTCACCCGTTGACGGCTACAGCTTCGAGTTCCCAACTGGCTTACCTTCCCGATGATCATCAGCGGGTGGATCTTCAGTATCGGCGCATACGCTTTGGCCGGCGAACCTTGGTATCACGGACTCGGTTGGAGTCTGCTAGGTACGCTCATTGGCTTGGCCTGCCTGCTGCCTGCCTATTCAATTGGTGGGATGGGTGCCGGCGATGTCAAGCTGATGATGGGTGTGGGTGCTTGGGTTCATGGTGAGGCAACGTGGTACGCCTTCTGCGTCACCGCTGTTGTCGGAGCTGTGCTAGCAGTGCTGATGGCGCTATTCCGAGGCGCTTTCATGAAGCACTACCTGCAGTTCAAAATGATCGCGAGCGAGATCTTCACGATCCGTGATCCGGAACGCTTGGCGACGATCGCGGCCGAACGGAAGAGTTCGATGATGCTGTTGCCTTACGGCATTCCGATCGCAATCGGGACGATCGGCTACTTCGCATGGATGGGAATGCTCATTTGAAGGCCGCCGTCACATTGGGGTGTGTATTCAGTCTGCAGCAGATCGGCAGCCAGCGGGCAATGCAGAAACCTTAACGCCAGGAGGCTTCAACGTGTACAAGCTGTGCCGGTCATTCCGAAAGTAACGAGGAGCTGCGGCAGTGGAGTTCGCTGTCGTTGCGCCGATTTTTATCCTGCTGTTATTCGGCATGATCGAATACGGACAGATGGTAATGGTCCAGCAAATGCTTACGAATGCGACACGCGAAGGTGCTCGGCAAGCTGTGTTGGACGGAGTCACGATACAAGACGTGAAGGACACAGTTAAGGATTACTTGAGCAGTGGTGGAATCAACTTATCGGATAGTGATATCACGGTGAGTCCGGACCCGTCGGCAGCCGCCTTCGGCGATCCTATCACCGTGGGCTTGACCGTGGAGTTCAAGGAAGTGAGTTGGCTGCCGGCTCCGATGTACCTCAAAGAAGCTGAATTGGACGCGTCGTCTGTCATGCGACGCGAGAGCGTTCAATAACCATCTGAAGGCGAAAGGAAGAAACAATGCGAGCGAAATCGCTGATTCTGTTTGTCATCGCCATCGGGTGTGGCTTGGCCGCTTCGATCGGCGTCAGTCAGTATATGGAGAATGCCTCCGCCCCTGGCACTGAACTTGAAACCGAGAAGATCCTGGTAGCGATCACTGACATCACGATCGGGGAGACCCTTGACGCTCAAACTGTCAAGTTGGAAGAGTGGCCGAAAGATCGTGTTCCGGAGGGTGCCGTCCTCGACTTCGAAGAGGTTGAGGGGAAGTTCTCACGAACGCGGATGTACGCCGGCGAGCCGATCCTGAATGCAAAGGTGATGGATTCCAATAAAGGCAGCAAAACAGTCACGATTCCCAAAGGGTATCGGGCCGTCGCCGTGAAGGTGTCGGCCGAGACTGCCGGTGGTGGCTTGATCCAACCGGGTGACCGTGTGGACGTCTTGGTCTTGTTGCGAAAGAGCCAGGAGGTCAGGGAAACTGGAGCGAGAACTATCTTGCAAGATGTGAACGTCTTCAGCGTTGATGGAGCGACCGAACGTGCCGTCGATGCCGATGGACAAGCGAGGAGCTTGAACACGGTGGCACTTCTGCTGAAGCCGAGACAGGTGGAAGCCGTCATGTTGGCCTCCGAACTTGGCCGGCTGTTCCTAACCGTGCGACGGCCGGATGATGACATCGACACAGAGGTTGGTGGTGGCGAGACCGTCGGCGGGCTTCTCGGCTACGCGTCCGAGAGCGCCAACGAGAAGAAGCATCCAGGCGGAGGTGACGGTGATTTCTCGAACTGGCTGAACAAGGTCGCAGATACGAAGCCGGAGCCACAGACGCTGACTGCTGTGAGCACGCCGGCTGAACAGAAGCCGAAATGGGAGATGGAGATCCTTGGTCCGAATGGCTCACGGAAGTTCCATTGGACGGCTGAAAACGAATTGCCAGTCGAAGGCGAATTCGGAGCAACGCCAGCTCCGAAGCCGTTCATCGGGGCTCCGGCTCCGACTCCAACGTTGCCTCTGACCGCTCCGCAGCCGCGGGCGGATCAGGCCCCTCCTTCTGGACCTCCGGCGGCAGACCAGGAAGACGATGTCGAAGAAGGCGGTGACCAAGCAGTCGCTCCCCATTAGCTGACATGCCAAGGACGGCACGTTCGATCTTATGCAAGGAAGCAATTGATGTTCGCAGCAGAAGCGGCGGCGAAGCAAGCCTTACTCGGAGTCCTGGCTCTGGCGATGTGTCTGGGGATAAGCCAGTCGCTCCAGGCCCAGAACGTTGGTCGGCAACCCGTCCACTTCAAGGTGAGTGGGCCCGTTGATCGACTCGAAATGATCGCCAACACAAGTCGCATCCTCACGACGGAGCACAAAATCCCTAGGCTGTTGGTCGAGAACCAGGGAATTGTTCGGGCGCGGCCGATCGCTCCGAACCAAGTGCAACTCTCCGCGCTCAAGCCTGGTTTCACGACGCTGACCGTGTGGGATGAACAAGAAGGTGAACACACGATCGACTTGCTGGTCTACGGCGACGCGCGGGAGCTAGAGAATCTGCTGATGACGGAGTTTCCAGCGGCTTCGTTACGCGTGCGCCCCTTATCGACTAGCGTCGTCATCTCTGGTTACGTTCCGCAGGCCGAAATGGTCAGCAGGATCATCCGTATGGCGGAAGACTACTACCCGTCGGTGATCAACAACATCACGATTGGCGGAGTGCAACAAGTACTACTGCACGTCAAGCTCATGGAAGTTTCGCGGACCAAGCTCCGCAGCATGGGCTTTGACTGGGCGAACTTCAATGGTAACGATGCGATCGTTCAGAACGTCGCCGGTCTGGTTGACAGCTATACACTCAATCCAAACAGTTTGCAGAGCAACTTCGGCGAGAACATCGCCTTTGGAATCGTCGATGACAACAATGCCTTTCTCGGCCTGCTCGAAGCTTTGCGGAAATACAACCTCGTGAAAGTACTCGCCGAGCCAACCTTGGTGACGATCAGTGGCCGTCCGGCTAGTTTTAGCTCCGGTGGCGAGTTCCCGATTCTCGTCCCGCAGGGCTTCTCCAACTTATCGATCGAATATCGCGAGTTCGGAACGCGAGTCGATTTTGTGCCTATCGTTCTCGGGAACGGTCGCGTTCGTCTTGAAGTCCGGCCGGTCGTGAGCGAAATCGATTCCGCACGTAGCGTTTCGATCGGCACAAACTCGGTGCCAGGCCTACGAACTCGTTGGGTCGATACGGCCGTCGAAATGAAGGTTGGCCAGACACTCGCTCTGGCAGGACTGATCCAGACTCAGGTCGAATCAGAAAACAAAGGGATCCCGTTTCTGGCCGACTTACCGTGGATCGGTGGTGCATTCCGTCGCGTGCAAGAGCGAAACAATGAGATCGAGTTGCTGATCCTCGTGACCCCTGAATTCGTCGAAGCTTTGGACGCACAAGACGTCCCGCCTTGCGGACCAGGTGAACTGACAACAACTCCGAACGATCAAGATCTCTATTGGCGCGGTTACCTCGAAGTGCCAAAGTGCTGCACCGATGGGAACTGTGCGAGCTGTCAACTGGGCGAGAACACCGGCGGCTACGTGCTGCCTCCGAATTACGCCCCGAGCTACAGCCCGGCGTATGAAACGCTTCCCGTCGTCCCGCAAGGAGCATCAGCTTCGATCAACGACCGGCGGATCCGACGACCGCAGAACAGCCAACCTCGGACAGCGAGTCCCACCGGACCAAGGCCTTCCGTGACGCCTACACTGATCGGTCCGACGGGCTATGACGTACTTCAGTAGAGATAGCTGCGTGTTTTTTTCCAATCAAGAAGCAGTTTGCAACGGTTGATAAGAAATGAGTAATGTACTTCGCCTGGCAATTGTCGATCCGAGCGATGACAGTCGCGAAGCGCTTAAAGCGATGCTCCTGGGAATGGACACTATCTGTTTGGAAGCTGAGTGCTCTCGCTATGAGTTCTTTGCCGATGTCGTTGCACAAACTCATCCGGACATCGGAATCGTATGTATTGATCACGATGGAGAGCAGGCTCAAAGTTTGATTTTGATGGAGAATCTGAAGGATGTCTCGCCCGAGTGCAGTGTTCTCGTCATCAGCGGATCGACAGACGGCCAAGTCATCCTGCAATCCATGCGGGCGGGAGCGAAAGAGTTTCTCACGCAGCCGCTTTGCGTCGAGGATCTCGTTACGGCCATCCAACGGATTGGACGCCAACGCTTCGGAAGCACGGGGGGACGCTCGCGCAGCTCGCATGTGATCGCGGTTGCTGGGGCGACCGGTGGTGTTGGCACGACGAGTGTGGCTGTGAACCTCGGCTGCGCTCTCGCTCAGGATCCCCAAAACTCGGTGGCTTTGATTGATCTGGACTTAGCGCTTGGCGATGCCGACGTCTTCCTCGACACGATTCCTGACTACACGTTGGTCGATGTCGCTCAGAATATTTCGCGGCTCGACTTTACGCTGCTAAAGCGGTCGCTCACCAAGCACGATTCGGGCTTGTATCTACTCCCTCGCCCAATTCAACTGCAAGATATATCGCTGATCTCCCCGGATGACTTGGAACGCGTCATCGGACTGCTGAAGGCAACGTTCTCGCACTTGATCTTCGATCTCTCGAAGCGTTACAGCGATCTCGATCTGGTGGCGATGCAGGCTGCTGAGCATGTGTTGCTCGTCACTCAACTGGATCTGCCCTGCCTGCGCAACGTCGTTCGGCTGTTGATGTCGATGGAAGAGATCGAAGGCTTGAAGAACAAAATTCGAGTCATCGTTAACCGTGTTGGCTTGGAAAACGGCCAGATCAGCATGAAGAAAGCGCAAGAGACGATGGGCGTCGAGATCTTCAAGCAAATGCCGAACGACTATCGAGTGATGACGGAAGTCCGCAACAACGGTGTGCCGTTGGTGACGGGTGCTCCGCGCTCCAGCCTGACTCAGGCAATGGTCAGCTTGGCCGAGGCTTTGTGTGGCTCGACCGACCCCGATGTGGCGGGAGCCAACGAAGGCTCTGCCAGTTCATCAAGTTGGCTCAGCTTCTGGCCAGCGAAGGTGAAAGCTCGTGGCAGTAAGTAGCCGCGTCGCCGCTGCGTTCTTCGGAGCCTTGCCGCTGCTGTTTATCTCTTGGAAGCGGAAACGACGCCTGAACGCGTTTGCCAAGCAGTTGCCAGATGCGTTGGAGCTAATCAGCCGTGCGCTCCGCGCCGGCCACAGCTTGGCGGCCGGGTTCAATCTTGTCGGTGACGAGATGGCGGATCCGATCGCGAGCGAGTTCTCTCGCTGTTACGACGAGCAAAATCTTGGTGTGCCATTGGAAGAAGCAATTGACGGTATGACGCATCGACCCAACCTGGACCTCCGCTTTTTCGCCACAGCGGTCATTCTGCAGCGTCAGACAGGCGGCGATCTCGCCGATGATCCTTGACAAAATTGGTCACCTGATTCGCGAACGTTTCAAGATCTGGGGGCAGATCCAAGCGCTGACCGGCGAAGGTCGCATGTCTGGAATCGTGTTGCTCGGCTTGCCGCCCGTCTTGTTCCTCGTGATGTTCCGGGTCAACCTGGATTATGTCATGGTGCTGTTTTCCGATCCCATCGGGAAGGTACTGCTGGCGGGTGCGGTCATCTTGCAGCTACTGGGAGCGTTCGTCATCAAGAAGATCATCACAATTAAGGTCTAGCAGAAAATGGACTACACCACGATTATCCCAATCGCTGCCGGCGGCGCGGCTGTTGCCACAGCGCTGTTGTTGATGGAATGGCTGTCCGGTCGCAAGCCTCGTATTGACGAACGCTTGGAAGAAGTCCGCGATCCGTCGTTGCGTCGCCGTCGCGAAGAAGGACCGCGCGGCGCGACCGAAGCCGTGAAAGGCATGTTGGAAAAAGCGACGCCGACCCTGGCCAAGCCGCTGCAGCCTCAGACGAGATGGACGCGAGTAAACTCAAGAAGAAGCTGGCGGTAGCCGGATTGAGAAGCGATACGGCCGCGACGCTTTTCCTGGGGTCGAAGATTGTAGCGCTGAGTTTCGGTCTGCTGCTTGGCTTGGTGGGTTATCGGTGTTTGGGCTAGGCTTCGGCACGATTCTGAAGGTGCCTTTCTTTCGCTCGGTATGTTCTTCTTGCCGGATCTCATTGTGATCCTGAAAGCTCGTAAGCGGAAAGAAGAGATCTTCCGTTAGACAACTGACACCGGCGCAAAAAAAGGGCCAACCGCACTGTCGCACGGCTGGCCTTGAATCGAAATGGCGTCCGCAGACGCATTAGCCATCCTTAGCCGGCGTTTTTTCTGCTGCCGGCGCTTCTGCTGCCGGAGCTTCTGCTGCCGGAGCCTCTGCTGCTGGTGTCTCTGCCGCTGGTGTCTCTGCTGGCGGAGCTTCTGCCGGCTCTGCGGATGGTTCCTCGGCCGCTTCCCCAGACATGGTCTGCATCATCATCTCTTCGTATTCCGGCGTCTCGGTCGCTGGGTCCGTGGTGGTTCCAGTGGTGCTAGTTTCCTTCCCACAACCGAGAAAGACCACAACTCCGCACAACAATACAGCATTAACCAACCACTTCGTCCAAGATTCACTCTTCATTTTGATTCTCCACAGAACAGCACTGATTTAGATGTTTCTTGTCGCTGCCGATTCGTCTCTGTGAGACAACCTATCCGGTCGATGTGGTCGCTGGCAATGACCCTGTGAGGACGATCCGGCGTGGCTCTTGGTTATTCCCATGTGAACGTTATTCCCATTTCAGTGTGTAAGACAGGAGCGGTTGTCCACCAGACGGCGAATCGCTCAGTCAAAACTTGCCAAACCTAGCACTTTTGCCGGAATTGGCTTGGGTTGGTGGGCCGATAAGAAGAAAGACCGCCCGTATTGATTCTGCGGAATACACCTTTTTTGTTTCAGGAGCGTGAGCATGCGCCGCCTACTTGTTGTTGTCGTGTTATACCTAACCACTGCTAGCGTTGCAGAGGCGGGGTGGGACGAGTTTTGGGCGCGCTTCCATTTGGACTATCAACGGATGAACTGTTGGCCCGAGCCGTTTCAGCACGCCGACCGCGAACTCGTCCGAGGCCCGCTCATTGCGATGACTAACAACGGCTGGCGAGTCCAAAACACTCTTAGTAATCACCTCTTTACTCTTGAAGAAAACACGTTGACGCAAGCCGGTACCTTGAAAGTCCGCTGGATTGTGACGCAAACGCCGCCGCATCGCCGTACCGTCTATGTCTTGCGCGGCCTAACGCCGGAAGCGACTCTGGCGCGAGTCGAGACGGTCCAGCAAGAAATTGCACGCATGATGCCGGAAGGCAGCCGTCCAGAAGTACTGCTTACCGACGCGATCCCAGTGGGAGGCTCAGGCGACTACTTCGATGCGGTTGATAGTATGCTCAAGCAGTCCATCCCGGCGCCGCGTCTGGCTCCGATGCAAACAGAAACGAACTAAGTCGATACGTGTCGAACCGAGGCACCATCACAAGGAGGTGAATGGTGAATGGCTTTTCAAAGGCGAAATGGATTTCCTGCGCTCTGCTCAGCACGGCCCTTGCTGGCTGCGCTGGAGGCTCACCGTTCGGTCCGGCACCGAACGACGCGTTCTCGACGGCCAACGGCTTCGATGACTCAAGCCGTGAACCCTATTCTCAGCTCGCGCAAGCCTTCCCCCAGCAGAAAGTCGTGACGCCCAATTCGTCGGTCGCTCCGCCCTCGAATCGAGTGCAGGCTTCCGGCAACCAATTCCTGACGTCGATGCATAAGATGGCGGGAAGCTTTACGGATGCTATCACGCCAAACACTCGAGTCATTCCGGCCTCTGACCCGACAAGTCTGTCGGGTCCGCACCACGCCGCTGGTGCGGACCTGAACTACCACGCCGCTCGCGTCTACGAATCCCAGGGGAAGACAAAATCCGCTGCCGGGCTGTACGAGAAGTCGTTGCAGATGGCACCGGATCAGGCATCCACGCTAGTCGCTTACGCGCGGCTTCTGGACCGCGAGGGGAACTTCGGCAAGGCGGAATCGCTCTATCATCGAGCAATCGCAGTGGAACCAGCGAACACGGTTGCCTTGAACGATTTGGGAATGATGTACGCGCGCCAGGGAAGGTTGTCCGACGCTGCGGCGAATGTGAGTCGTGCAATTCAACTGCAGCCGATGAACCAACGCTACCGCAATAACATGGCGATCGTGCTCATCGATGCTGAACACTTCGAAGAAGCGTTCAACAATCTTGCGGCGGTCCATGGCGAAGCGAACGCCCATTACAATTTGGCTTTCCTGCTGTTGCAGCGAAAGATGCATGCGGAAGCCGCGTATCACCTGAACCAGGCACTGGCTCTGAATCCACAGCTTGAACCAGCTCGCCAACTTGCCCATTCGGCTCCGCCAACTCCGCTGTCCACGCAACAGTATCTGCCCGTGTCGGCACCACCAGGGGAGTCTGGGAACCATCCAGCTCAAACCGGTATGCCGGTACTACAAACACGCCCGCTACCACCCCTCTAACGGCCCTAATGCGGTCGAAAGTGGGTAGTTCGGCGTTGGCTTCATTTGAAAAGGCATGGATCGCTAGCGAGGCATCTTATTGTGACCACAAAGCCATACAATCGCGCGTGTTACGTCGTTGGCGGTAATTCCAACAGAGTTCAGCAACAGGTCTGACGATCGATTTCTCTGTTGCCGCATTCGAGATTCCGAATTAGTCTTTAATTGGAGAGGAGGAAGCGGACACACGAAGGCAGGGATAGCCGAGCCGCATTGATACTTCCCCACAGATGGATCTCCCCTCTGCCTGTCCTCTTTCCCTCCGACGAGCTCTTTTCCAAGTTATAGCTCGGTGGCCGCGGCATTGATTCCCGTGGGGAGTCTCGTTCACTTCGCTTTGTGAACCAAGCCGTGCAGCGAAGTCTCTCTTTTATTTGCGACTGTTCGGCTGCACTGATTCGCAGCGACTCTTAAGGCCACTGGGTAATCGTTGACCAAGGATCGGTCCAGGCACAACACGCGACAGGATTCGGAAACCAAGCATTCAACAGTTGGTTGGCGCAGGCGGTGGCCAGCGCTAGCTGGCTGAGGAGGAACAAAGATGAGCGGCCAAAACATCATTTCGCTGATTGGTGATCGACAAGACATCGAACAGTTTCGCAAGAAACATTGGGACGGTACGTTCGAGGAGTATTTGGACCTCGTTCGAGCCAAACCCAATACACCGCGGAACGCCTTCCAACGGGTCTACGATATGATCATGTCGTACGGCATCGAAACGTACGAACCGAGCCGCGGTGAGAAACGCTCTCACTATGTCTTCTTTGACGATCCTATCGACGGCGGTCGCGATGCGGTGTTTGGTTTGGACGAAGCGCTCGAACGCTTCGTCAACGCGATGAAGAGTGCGGCCCGCGGTTACGGCATCGAGAAACGCGTTCTGTTGTTGCACGGGCCCGTTGGCAGCAGTAAGAGCACGATCGCCCGCATGCTGAAGAAAGGCCTAGAGCGGTATAGCGCGACGGACGAAGGTGCTCTCTATACGCTTGGGTGGCACGAGGAAGGTACCGAGACGCAGTGGTGCCCTATGAACGAAGAACCGTTGCATATGATCCCGGATCGATTCCGAGACGAAGTCGCTTCGCAGCTCAATTCCGGTGGCTCAGGCGATGATTATCAGGTCAAGATCGTTGGTGAAATGTGTCCATTCTGCCGCTTTATGTACGGCGAACGCCTCAAGGACTGCGACGGCGACTGGACCCGCGTCATTGCCGACGTGCGCGTGAAACGCGTGATCTTAAGCGAGCAAGATCGTGTCGGAATCGGTACGTTCCAGCCAAAGGACGAGAAGAATCAGGACAGCACCGAGCTAACGGGCGACATCAACTATCGTAAGATCGCTGAACTCGGCAGCGATAGTGATCCGCGAGCGTTCAACTTCGATGGCGAGTTCAACATCGCGAATCGAGGCATCATTGAATTCGTGGAAGTCCTCAAACTCGATGTGGCGTTCTTGTACGATCTGCTTGGCGCGAGTCAAGAGCACAAGGTCAAGCCAAAGAAGTTCGCTCAGACCGACATCGACGAGGTCATTCTGGGCCACACGAACGAACCTGAGTATCGCCGCTTGCAGAACAATGAGTTCATGGAAGCGTTGCGCGATCGCACGGTAAAGATCGACGTCCCGTATGTCACCAAGCTGGAGCACGAGATCAAAATCTATGACAAGGACTATAACGAAGGCAAAGTCAAAGGCAAGCAAATCGCGCCCCACACCATCGAGATGGCGGCAATGTGGGCGGTTCTTACGCGTTTGGAAGAGCCTAACAACGCTAGTCTGACGCTGCTGCAAAAGCTGAAGCTCTATAACGGGAAGACGCTTCCGGGCTTTACCGAGGAGAACGTCAAGGAACTCCGCGACGAGGCCACGACCGAAGGCATGCATGGCATCTCGCCTCGTTATGTCCAGGACAAGATCAGCAACGCGCTGGTGGCTCATCCAGAAGCGAAGTCGATTAACCCATTCATGGTCTTGAACGAACTTGAATCTGGCCTCAAACACCATTCGCTCGTCACCAACGACGACACGCGAGCTCGGTATCGCGATCTACTGGGAGTGGTCAAAGAGGAGTACGAGAACATCGTTAAGAACGAAGTTCAACGCGCTATCGCCGCCGATGAAGATGCCCTCAAACGGCTGTGCGGTAACTACATCGACAATGTGAAGGCCTACACGCAACGCGAGAAGGTCAAGAACAAGTTCACCGGTCAATACGAAGAACCAGATGACCGGCTGATGCGGTCGATCGAAGAGAAAATCGACATTCCGGAGAGCCGGAAAGACGACTTCCGCCGAGAGATCATGAATTACATCGGAGCGTTGTCGATCGATGGCAAGCCCTTCGATTTCAAGTCGAACGAGCGCCTCTACAAGGCGCTGCAGTTGAAGCTCTTTGAGGACCAGAAGGACTCGATCAAGCTGACGAGCCTTGTGTCCAACGTCGTCGATCAAGACACGCAACAGAAGATCGATGTCGTCAAAGGACGACTGATCCGCGATTACGGCTACGACGACGAAAGTGCTACCGACGTATTGAACTTCGTTGCCAGCATCTTCGCGCGGGGTGATGTGCGGGATGATGGGTAGAGGTCATTAGTCATTAGGGAAGAAGGTGGGGACAACGGTATGGCAGGTGGATTTGACGATCTGCGCGTTTATCATCTGTCGGAAGACATTGCCGATACGACTTGGGATCTGGTGCTGGGTTGGAACAACTTGGCGAAGGATACGGTTGGGAAACAGATCATTCGCTCCGCCGATAGCATCGGAGCCAACATCGCGGAGGGATACGGACGCGGCACCTACAACGACAACAAACGTTTCGTTCGCATCTCGCGCGGCTCCCTATACGAAAGTAGACACTGGCTCCACCGAGCCTTCCGCCGCAAACTCTTAACCCAAGACCAAATCGACCACCTCAAACCACTCATCGATAACCTCGGCTCTCAACTAAACGCTTACCTCAAATCCATTGGTCCTCAGTCTTCCCAATGACCAATGACCAATGACCATGTCTCTCAAAATCGAGCGCGACAAGAATCGTTTCCGCCAGATTGTCCGGGGCAAGGTGCGCGAAAACCTTCGCCGCTATATCAATCATGGTGAGATGATCGGACGCAAAGGCCGCGACCTCGTCAGTATTCCGTTGCCACAACTCGACATCCCGCACTTCCGTTATGGACAAAACGGAGGAGGCGGCGTCGGGCAAGGCGAAGGGCAGGAAGGGCAGCCGATTGCGAAAGGTGATGACGAAGGCGAAGGCACTGGACAAGCTGGCTCGGACGCCGGCCAGCACATCGTCGAAGTCGATGTCACGTTGGAGGAACTGGCGGAGATCATGGGCGATGAGCTTGAATTGCCCCGCATCGAGCCGAAAGGGAACTCGACGATCCAGCAAGAGAAGGCTCGCTACCGCAGCATTCGACGCGTTGGGCCGGAGTCCTTGCGGCACTTCAAAAGAACTTATGTCGAGGCGTTGAAGCGGCAAGTTATCGAAGGCGACTACGATCGGCAGAAACCTCGTGTTGTCCCGATCAAAGACGACCAGCGTTACCGCTCCTGGGAGACGACTCCCGAGCCAGAGGCGAATGCTGTCATCATTTACATGATGGACGTGTCGGGGTCGATGACAGACGACCAGAAGGCGATCGTACGAACGGAAGCCTTCTGGATCGACACCTGGCTCCGCAGCCAATACGACGGCGTCGAGTGTCGCTACATCATTCACGATGCGGCCGCGAAGGAAGTGGACGAGCACACGTTCTATCACACTCGCGAGAGCGGCGGCACACGAATCAGTTCGGCGTATCGCGTTTGCTCAGATCTGATGGACCGGTCGTTTTCGCCCGACGAGTGGAACGTCTACCTCTTCCAGTTCTCCGATGGCGACAACTGGGGGGAAGATAACCGTCAGGCGATGGAGTTGCTGAATGAGAAACTCGTCACGCGAAGCAACTTGTTTTGTTACGGGCAAGTTGAAAGCCCCTACGGCAGCGGCGAGTACATCCGTTCTCTCGAACAGACCTTCGGCCGCGACCACGAGAAGGTCGTCCTGTCCGAGATCGAAGACAAGGACGCCATTTTCGAATCGATAAAGCATTTCCTGGGGAAAGGGAGGTAAGTTTTCAGTGTTCAGTTGCCAGTGTTCAGCAAGATTCCTGAATACTGAAAACTGAACACTGGCAACTGAAAACTAACAATGCCTGCTATCCACCGTTTTCAACCGCTTCCGCAAGAGCTGGTCGAAGTACAGCAGAAGATGGAAGCTCACGCCAGCGATTACGGTCTGGACTTCTTTCCTACCATCTTCGAGATGGTGGACGCCGAACAGTTGAATGCTGTTGCCGCTTACGGTGGGTTTCCGACTCGTTACCCGCATTGGCGATTCGGGATGGAGTATGAGCAGCTCTCGAAGGGTTACTCGTATGGGCTGCAGAAGATCTACGAGTTGGTGATCAACAATGATCCGTGCTACGCGTATCTGCTGGCCAGCAACGGCATCACGGATCAAAAGCTCGTCATGGCCCACGTCTACGGCCACTGCGACTTCTTCAAGAATAACCATTGGTTCAGCAAGACGAACCGGCACATGATCGACGAGATGGCGAACCACGGCAATCGGATTCGTCGTTATATGGATCGATTTGGCGTCGAGGAGGTTGAGAACTTCATTGATACGTGCCTCAGCGTCGAGGATCTGATTGATATTCACATGCCGTTCGTGAAGCGAACTGACGACGACACTCGGTACGAGTTTCGTGACAACACGAACGATGAAGAGGACGCCGGCTCGCTCAAGTTCGAAGCCAAAGGCTACATGGATTCTTTCGTGAATCCGCCCGAGAAACTGGCGGCCGAGGTCGAACGCCGCCGACAGGCGTTGCTTGAGAAAGGGGCAAGCTTCCCCGTCGAGGCTGTTAAGGATGTCATGTTGTTTGTATTGGAGCACGCGCCACTCAAGCCGTGGCAACTGGACGTGCTCTCGATCATCCGCGACGAAGCTTACTACTTCGCGCCGCAGGCCCAGACCAAGATCATGAACGAAGGCTGGGCAACATATTGGCACTCGACGATCATGACGCGGCATGGAATCGAGCCGCCGGATCTCATCTGCTATGCCGACCACTGTGCCGGCACGCTCGCGAGCTCACCAACGCGGCTAAACCCGTACAAGCTCGGCCTTGAACTGTTGCGCCACATCGAAGAGCGTTGGAATAAGGGCCAGTTCGGCGACGAGTGGGAAAGCTGTGACAACATGCGGGCCAAACACGAGTGGGATACAGGTGCGATGCAGGGTCGAGACAAGATCTTCGAGGTGCGGCGTATCCACAATGACCTCACCTTCGTGGACGAATTCCTTACGTTGGAGTTCTGCCGCGAGAATAAGATGTTCTCCTTCGGCTACAACGAGCACTCGGGCTACTACGAGATCGAGAGCCGGCAGTTTGACGAGATTAAGCAACGTCTGCTGTTCAATCTGACGAATGTGGGCAGACCGTTCATTTACGTTCGTGACGGCAACTACAAGAACCGTGGCGAACTGTTCCTGGAACACCGATACAACGGAGTAGAGCTGAAGCTGGAATATGCACAGGACACGCTCGCGAACCTTTACAAGCTCTGGGGGCGTCCTGTTCATATCGAAACTGTCTTGGATGACCACCTGACCACCTTGTCCTTCGACGGCACTGAACACGCATCCTCGAAGTCAGAAGAACTGGTTGCCATGGGAGAGGAGTCATGACACTAAAAGCACGAATCCATACGGAACTGAACCGACTCGCCTCGCTGGCTGGCACCAACAGCGTGCCACAACTGCTGCGGATCGATACGGGCGATGGTCATGTAGAGTCCGAACTTACGACGATCGACCAACTCGCTTGTGCATTCAATCGCTTTGCGTACAAGACCGATAAGCTCGCCAACTCGACGATCGACGAGTTGAAGGACGTCGCGAATTCGTTGAGCAGCCAGCTCGGCTACTTGCTCGAATCGATCAGCCCAGTCGAGATCGACGATGAAGCTTGCGTCGTACAGATGCGATCGAACCCGCCTGAAAAAGACGACGACGGCACCCGCTATTACGAACTCGTTGTGGCTCGTGGCGAGCTAACTCTGTTGCGTTACTGCAAACCACCCGGCCAACCTAGAGCGATTGTGGCTGCGAATGTCACGCGAGAAGTCTTCGAACGTCTGGGCGAAGATTTTGTCGATACAGTTGCGTGATTGCGTGAAGATCCACGTCTTCTGCAGGCCAATATCTTCTGTAGGTCCACATCTCCGAGGTGGACATCCTTCCAATCCGTTGGCCGTCCGCCTCGGAGATGCGGACCTACACGCAAGAAAAAGCGAAGACCCGGCTCCCAGAGTGGAAGCCGGGCCTCGTTAACTCGCGTTTGATCGGGTGATCTCAGCGAGCCGGTGGTCTGCCTTTCGCAGTCCGCCGACCTTGTCAGGCGTCGCCACCTCGCTGGCTAGTACAGAAATACTTCACTAGATCACCTCCTTTCTACTGGGTTGTTCTCCCGCTTCAGTCGCAAAGCCAAAGACAGGACTGCTTCGCGGGCTTATTGTCCGTCGTGTTGCGTACACACGACCCAGTCACTACCTGTATCATTCTCCAAACTACGGCTTCGTGCAAGACAGTTTTTCCGCCGTTGTTCAAGACGTATTCGGCTCATTCGGCCTAACTCGCGAATTCGCAGTAGCTTGTGTCACCAAGCCCTTCAACTGCGGGCTCTGCGCGTGATAAGGTCCGACCGGTTTAGTCGGATTCCGCCGCCAGCGACACGACTATCCGCCAACTTCGGGCGCTTTCTCCTCCGCCTTTGGTTCCTCCAGATCGTCGCGTAACTCTTGTATAACGACAGTTACAAACAGATAGAGGTTCGGGTCCACTGCCGTCGGCTTCCCCTCAAAGGTCATTCCGCCGACGAGGATTGTCTGTCCAACCGGAACGCGCAGCGTCGTCGATAGCCGCTGAGTGAGCACTTCGGGGCGATCGATCGAAGAGACGATCGCTTCGACTTCGCCGTCACCTTCGTGCTTGTTGCGCTCGACGGACTTCACCAGGCTAACGCGGCTGTGCACGTCGATGGTGACGAACTTGCCGCTGCGGTTCGAGATCGGAGTGACTTGCAGCGCCGCACCTTCTTGAATCAACGAAATTGTCGGCTGATAACCGACAGACTTCTCCGCACCGCCCACTACTGGAATCATGCTCGTCACCGCCAATGTCTGAGCACCGGCCAGCGTGTGTACGGTCTGACCGTTCTGACAAGTCAGTGCCGCAGAGTAGCCGGCGCGGGCATCTTCGGCTGGCGGAGCGTTGCGGAACAGCGACCAGCGGTCCTCATCAACGATCCCAAACGCTTCGGCGTTCGCAGCCAGCAGGTCCTTCAACTCACCTTCTTTCAACCAAACCCAGTCTGCCACTACCGACACGGTGCGCAAACTACCCCATCGCTCGCGGAACAGATTCATCAGCGAAGCGATCTGCTCATGAATGCTCCGTTTGTGAGATCAACAACGACGAACCAATCGTAGAGACCGATCCTTCTCCTCCGACGTCGGACCACGATTCGGGTGAGATCGTTGTCGTGATGGCTTCGACCAAGTCATCCAGCGAGACGCGCGCGGCTCGCATGTCGATCGGAGCCGCCATGGTTCCCGTGTCAAACTGGTGCAGGGTTCTCACCTGTGGCGCGTTGATCTGCTTCTGATCGTCATCCACATTGAACACCCCTCCCCCTCCGCCAAATCCACCACCGCCCATCGCCCCTGATCCGGTCACGTCTACGGCAGACGCAATGGGGAAGAGCGGCTGGCGTTTGGCCGCGATGTCGCTGTCGTGCCTGGCGATTTACGACGGCGCTACGACGAAGAGATCGCTCGCGTCATAGATACGCACGACCATTGTCTCTTCGACAGGGACCGCGCGGCGAGTGCTTCCGATCCGAGTGACTCGCTTGTCATCTTCGGCATCACGATCTCGCTGATCGAGGCTGCTCTGGATCACCCGCAGCAGAGCCCTCACGTCAGGCGCGTCCCCTTCTTGAGCTTGGCACGGCAATGAGCCAAGGCACACAGCGGTTACGATCACGAATTGAACAACAGTCTTCATCATAGCCTCTCCTTCTCTGGCCTACGCCGGAAGTCACGCGGAGAGACAGTGCCCAAAATCCACCCCTGGCCGCCAGACAGCGTATACCTAGGCCGACGCCGCGGCAAGCTTCAGGTTGGAGTACAGGCTTTAGCCTGATGATCGGCGCGTGTCTGGCGAAAGCCTGTACTACCGTGCGAATTCCCCGATAAACGGGGCAGGTCGTACCGATTGTGTCGCTGCCGTGTTAACGAAAACCAACAAGATTGCTCAGTCGAGTGGCAAAAGTGTTGCGGCGTTCCGGAGCCTTGGTACAGTCAAATGTTAAGCACTGTTGCTGGATGTCAACAGGGTTCGACTACATTATGTGCAGCCAAGGTTCAGGTCTCTCGTGATGCGAAACTCGCAAAATCCGATGTCAGACGAAGTCGATCAGTTGTTGCTCAACGCGCAGTTGCGCGATGACCTCGAACCGTACTTCGACGAGTCCGTCCATTTGCTCGACATGCGGCGGTTGCCGACTCCTACCGAGAACGAGTTTCTTGCCTCGATGCTCGCGTGGGAGCGGGCTCCGGTGTTGCCGATGGCGCGTTGGTTTGATCCCGAGCTTGTACTCCCACATCCCGATACGCTCGCCGATCAGACCTTGCACGAGTTGCTTTGGGATACGATCGAGAAGCTCTATTCGCAGCGGATCATGCTCGACTTCACCGATCATCTCTCCGATCGGCAACTGTATTGTCTGATCTATCGCGACATCTTACCGTCGCACGAGAAGAAGGTCGATCTGCCGAAGAACTACCTGCATTGGCATTGCTTGGACGACGAGGACGATTCGGAAACGTGGCTTCGTTTCTACGCAACGCCCGAAGCGCGAAAAGTCTGGGAAGACGAAACCGGCCAAACGGCTCCAGCCGCCGAGCCCGCTCCCTTCCCTCGCACGATGCCGCGGCGACCGAACGGCTAGTTGCCAGCGTCAACAGCGGACGTCGTCTGTGGTTGGTCGTTGCGAGGCAAGCGAATCGCACATAAGCCATTCCTGGCCGCCGAGTGGCGTTGGCTGGCGATGTTGAATGCGAGATCGACCCGGCGCTTCTTGAGCCGTGCGTTCCGGGCGGGACGGAGCTCAATTTCTTTGAGAGTCGCACGTTTGTCAGTGTCGTCGGCTTCATGTTCCAAAGAGCCACGATGAATAGCCGACATGCCCACGGCGTGCATGGTGGTGCCATTGACGCCGCTGGTACGCCTGCTAGACTAATGGGTTGTTAGGTGCGAGACTGACACGTGTATTTGTGTTGTGTTCGTTCAACTTCGAGACTGCGGCATCTGGACGCCTCATCGGGCAAGATGACTGACTTGTGCGTCTTGGTATCTTTGCTTTCGACCGCGACTGATTCTCTTGCATCACATTGCCGCCGGCCTACGGGTGTGTATCCCGTTCTATGATCGTGCCAAAGTCAGCCGCTTTGCCCCGGTCTGGCAACCGCGAGCCGACAGCTATCACCCGGTGTCCGCTGATAGGCGGCGCTCGACCAGTCCTTTCTCGAAAGTAAGCGACCTTTATGAAGTTTGAATCCCTCCCGCTCTGCAAGCCTTTGCTCCAAAGTCTGCAGGCTGCGGGTTACGTAGAAGCCACTCCCATCCAGCAGAAAGCCATTCCCCAGATTCTCAAGGGGCGCGACCTAATTGGCTGTGCCCAAACGGGTACCGGCAAAACAGCAGCCTTCGCAGTGCCGACGTTACAGCAGTTGATGACCGCACCCGTCGCGCCAACCGGTGCGGCTCGCCGGCGCCAGCGTTCCGGCCGCCGAGTTATTCGCTCTCTCATCCTCGCACCCACACGCGAACTGGCAGGCCAAATTGGCGACAGTCTTGCGACCTACGGTGAATTCACCGACCTGCGCCACGTTGTCATCTTCGGCGGCGTTCGACAAGGGCCGCAAGTTCGCGCTCTGCAGGCTGGCGTTGACATTGTGGTGGCAACACCCGGTCGTCTGCTAGATCTAATCGGGCAAGGATTCGTCGATCTTGCGTCTGTCGAGATCTTGATTCTGGACGAAGCTGACCAGATGCTCGACATGGGTTTCATCCACGACCTGCGCAAGATCGTCGCGCAGGCACCCCATCGACGCCAAACGCTGATGTTCTCGGCAACCATGCCGAAGGCGATTCGCGACTTGGCCAGTCAGTTGCTCAAACGGCCGTTCGAGTTACAAGTCGCTCCAGTCGCTTCAACGCCCGAACTCGTATCACAAGCCGTTTACTTTGTGGAACGGAACCACAAAGCGGCGACGCTCACCCGCTTTCTCAAAGATACTGACCGCTCAAAGACACTCGTCTTTTCTCGCACCAAACGGGGCGCTGATAAAATTGTCCGCGGTCTGCAGCGCGACGGGATTCGAGCTGTCGCGATTCACGGGAACAAAAGCCAGGCCAAACGAAAGGCTGTGATGCTTGAATTCGGCTCCAAACGGCCCCCCGTCCTCGTCGCCACCGACCTTGCGGCCCGCGGACTGGATTTCTCGGACGTCTCGCATGTCATCAATTACGACATGCCAGATACCCCCGAAACCTACGTCCACCGAATTGGACGCACGGCACGGGCAGGAGCCTCCGGGCAAGCTGTTTCGTTCTGCGGTCGTGATGAACGGCAATGCCTCCGCATGATTGAAAAGTTGACCGGACTCGCGGTTTCCGTAGAGAAGTTGCCTGTCGTGTCGGGGAAGCTGCGAGCACGTGCGGCGACGTGCAACACGGGGCAAACAAAGAGGAGTGACTCAGAAACTGGTAACCGAAACGCAGCTCAAGGAAACGAGCAACGTGCGTCTAAGCCTCGCTCGCGACGCAACTCGCGACCGCCACGAGGAGTCGCAGCCAATTCAGGACGGCGGAAGTCCAACAGAGCGTCACGCAGCCGGAGAAACGAGGGGCCGCGTGCGGCCGGTGCCGGTTGAGCTCTGTCACGAATATAGAGGCGATCGTGTGTTTGTTCACAACCGAACGAGATCGAGTTAGTCGTTGTTGACATCGATCCACACAGTGGATCAAGTCAGATGGTACGAGACTTTAACGCGGGAGAGAGCCTTGTTGTCACCAGCCGAAAAACTGTTGTCACCAGCCGAGAAAAGGGTCATGCGTACATTCCGACAGTTTCTAGTAACTCCGGGGAAAATGTTGTGCTTCTTCGGGCCAGACCTGGAGAGAAACAAAGCCGCGCTGCAACGATTGACGGAAAGAGACTTGCTGGTTAAAGAGCAATTCAAAGGTGCCTACTCACTGACGCGCAACGGTTTCGAAGCGATGAAGACCTGCGAAAAGTAGCATCGTTGGCCGGGGCGAACGATGAACGACATCTGAAATTCAGGCCAGAATCTCTCCAATACTCGGTGGATTCGCCAGTCCGCTTTTTCGGAGCCTTCGTCCAGTGCGATCATGTACTGGATTGGAAGAGAGCCAACCGATCGGATCTGGTCAGATTGGAATTGCCGGAAGTCCGCAAATAGGATGGTAGTGGCGGTTGCTCCCTACCACCGCTCTGTGAGATGACCGTTCTGAAATGACCGGATACACGTTGCCAGCGGAAGTCGATGAGGGCACCGATCGCGCGGTGGACTAGACGCTGTAACACCTTTCACATGTCGATCGGCGAACGATGCTCCGACGAGCCCTCTCTACGATACTCGCCCCGGTAATCATCATCACCGCTGGTCTGCTTGCGTTTTTCTGGCTCAAGGCACAAGATGCTCCTCCCGAGCGGACTCGCGTTCCGCCCAGCCCACCAATCGTCGCGACGATCGAATTCGACGCAGTCGAAGCCGGTTTTGACATTCATGTCGGCGGAAATGTTGTGCCGAGTCGTGAGGTAACAATATCAGCGCAGATCGCCGGAGCAGTCGTCGCAAAGTCTAACGACGTGGAAGGTGGGCGGTATGTTTCGCAAGGGACGTCGCTACTGCAAATCGATCCGGCGAGCTATGAGCTCGAAGTTCAATCGCTGGGCAGTGAGTTGAACCAAGTTGCGCAGGACCTCCGTCGCGCCGAAGTCGAAGCGGAGGGCAATGCGGCTCTCATCCAGATCGCCGAGAGTAAGCGAAAGCTCGCGACTCAGGAACTGAAACGCGTCACGTCGCTATTCGAGAGCAATGCGGTTGCGGAGACGGAAGTCGATGAGGCCCAGAGGTTTGAACTCGAAGCCAGCAATGCCTTGCGGACACTGCACAACGTTCGCGATCTGATCCCGACTCGTCGAACGCGACTCGAGGCGGAACTAAAGTTGGTGGAACTGCGACAACAGCAAGCTCAACTGAGTCTCGATCGCACCCGCGTCGTTGCTCCATTCGATGGGATCATTACGAACGACGCAGTCGAACTCGGTGATTTCGTGCAACCCGGTGACGTGCTATTGGAAATCGAAGACACCGCATCGATCGAAGTCCAATGCAACCTGCGGACCGACGATCTGTACTGGCTTTGGAACTCTCATCAGCCCGGGCCAACGGAGGAAACCGGCAACAATGAGAGTTCCGATCGAGCGACCTTCGAAGTTCCTCGCGCTCCCGCGACGGTCACCTACTCAGTCGGTGGAGAGGAATTTCACTGGCAGGGCGAGTTGGCGCGATTCGAAGGCCGGGGAATCGACGAAACGACGAGAACCGTTCCGTGCAGAGTGATTGTCTCGGAACCTCGGCGAGATGAGGCAACGGATGGACCACCCGCGTTGATGCGAGGGATGTATGTGACAATCACATTACCAGTCTCTCCGCGCGTGCGCTTATGGAAGATTCCGAATCGTGCAGTGCAGCCCAATGGTCAGGTCTGGACGATCGAGGGCGACGAGTTGCGAATTCACGAGATCACGCCAGCTCGCGTGCTTCCTGACAGCGTGCTGTTTCGTGCCGACGCGACCGACTTGAAGGTGGGCGATCGCATCATCGTTTCGCAACTCGCGACAGCGTTCGAGGGAATGCAGGTGCGAGAGTCCGACCAAGCGGAGCGATCGCCATGAAGTCGATCGTCGAGTGGTCGATCCGCAACACGCCTTCAATGACTACGTTCGCAGTGGCCGCGCTGACCGTCGGAATGGCGTCAATGTTGATGCTCCGCCGAGAACGCTACCCGGATTTTCTGCCCGACGAAGTGAGGGTGACGGTTCCCTATCCTGGTGCCAGCCCAACCGAAACGGAAGAGGGAATCTGCCTGAAAGTCGAAGAGGCGATCCGTTCGATCGTCGGCGTCCGCAAGATGACGTCTTCGGCAACCGAAGGACGCGGCAGCGTGACGGCGGAGTTGTCTAACCATGTCCGCGATCCGGAGCGGGTGTTGAACGAGATTCGGGGCGCTGTCGATCGTATTCCCAGCTTTCCGGAAGAATCCGAGAAACCTGTTATACGGCTGGCCGTTCGTTTCCAGTCGGTCCTCTCGGTCGCTGTCCTGGCTCCAGCCGGAAGCGATCCTGCCCGCGATCCGGTCGCGGAAAGACAACTTCGCAACATGGCCGAGCACGTGTATGAGGAACTGCTGCAGTTGCCTGAAGTTTCGCACGTCGATCTCTGGCAGGCCAAGCCGCATCAAATCGACATCGAGATTTCGGAAGCGACGCTCCGCAAGTACAGCCGGACTCATCGCGATATCAGCGATGCTGTTCGGCGAGGCAACGTCGAACTGCCTGGCGGTGAAATCAAGACCGCGTCGGCCGACCTGCTCGTGCGAGCGGCAAACAAGAACGTCACAGGCGCTGAAATCGCGAAGCTTCCCGTGCGTGCCGATCCGAGTGGAATCGTGCTCACCGTTGGCGACTTAGGCACTGTTCGCGATGGCTTCGACGACATCGAGCTGATCTCTCGCATCGACGGCCGACCATGCATGTCGATCAAGATTCGGATGACAGCCAGCGAGGACATGCTTCAGATTCGCGACGAAGTGCTGCACTACGTGGCCAACAAGCAGATGCCCCAAGGGTATGAGTTGAAGACCTGGGACGACTACTCCGGGCAGACTCGCGACCGGCTCGATTTACTTTCGCGTAGCGGGATCGTCGGACTGATCTTGGTGTTTGTCGTGCTCGGGCTGTTCCTCGACCTGCGTCTTGCATTTTGGGTCGCGTTGGGAATTCCTATCTCGGTGTTCGGCACTTGCGCAATCATGCTGGCCAGCGACGCCACGCTCAACGTTCACTCGATGTTCGCTTTTGTGATGGCGTTGGGCATCGTTGTCGATGATGCAATCGTCATTGCTGAGAATGTCTACGCACACCGACTTCAAGGCAAGAACGGTTGGCGAGCCTCGGTCGATGGGACGGTCGAAGTCGCTCCGGCCGTCATTAGTTCCGTCCTTACGACTGTCGTGGCCTTCATCCCTCTCGCATTCGTCACCGGCGAGATGGGCAAGTGGATCGCAGTGATGCCGCTCGTCTTAGTTTCCATCTTGCTGATCTCGCTGTTGGAAGCGGTTTTCATCCTGCCGTGTCATCTCGCACACAGCCGTTTACCTGAACGCGAATCGTCCGTCCCGCGTTTCCAACGCTTTGTGCAGCGGGCAGTCGATGGCTTTATTGATCGTGCCTACACACCGGCGTTCCGCTGGTCGTTGGCGAATCCGGCGATTATCTTCAGCGGCTCCATCTCCGCTTTATTACTGACAACGGGGCTCTACGTCGGCGGATTCACGCCGTTCGTCTTCCAGCAGCAGCTCGATTGGGAATTCGTCTATATGTACATCGAATATCCTAAGGGCACGCCAACTGACACGATCGATGCCGCGACTGTGCGGCTGGAAAGGACGTTTCGGGAGATAGAGCAAGAAGAGTTGCAAGCGGATAACGAATCACTCGTCAAAACGTTCTTTCGCAGCGTTGGTTACACGAATCAACTGGACAACATGCGAGGCGAAGTCTACGCCGAGTTTGATCGCAATCGTATCTATCACGAGAAGTCCAGTCGCGAAGTGGTCGCCCGCTGGCGCGAGCGATCGGGGGAGTTTCCTGGTGCCGAGCGAGTCGTCTTCTGGGGCATCAACGTCGCGCCAGGTGGAAGGCCGATCGAGTTGTCGCTACTGGCCTCTGACATCGATCAACTTGAAGCAGTCGCTAAGGAACTCAAGGAACAGCTCGCAACGTACACCGGGGTGGTCGATATCCATGACAGTCGGGGCGCCGGCAAATGGGAGTTGCAAATGAAGTTGAAGCCCGAAGCCGAGACGCTCGGGATCCGTCTGGAAGACGTGGCCCGAACTGTCCGCGCCGCGTTTTATGGAGAAGAAGTCATGCGACTTCAACGCGGCCGCCACGAAGTGAAACTCATGGTTCGCTATCCACCCGAGGAACGCCGCTCACTACATCAACTCGATGAAGTCCGAATTCGTACGGCGGAAGGTGCAGAAGTGCCGTTGCCCGTTCTGGCAGATGTCACCGTCGAACGTGGCTACTCGACCATTCGTCGCATCGACCAGCAGAGAGCCGTAACGATCACCGCCAACGTTGCCGATCAGCAAGCCAATGCGCCGAACATCATCCGTGACTTGCGAGAAGGTTTTCTGGCCGATCTTCTTCGTCGCCATCCGCAAGTCCATGCCCGTTGGGAGGGCCAACAAGAAGAGACCCGCCGATCATTCGACAGCTTGCTGATCGGTTTCGCGTTGGCACTGTTCGGCATGTATGCGTTGCTGACGCTGGAGTTTCAATCTTTCGTGCAACCATTGATTATTCTGGCAGTGATTCCGTTCGGCTTTGTCGGAGCCGTACTTGGACATCTGCTGCTCGGACAGTCGCTGACACTCTTCAGCCTGTTCGGCATTGTGACACTTTCCGGAATCGTCGCCAATGACTCCATCGTTCTGATCGACTTCATAAATCGCCGCCTGGCGGAAGGCACACCGCTGAACGAAGCATTACTCGAATCGGGCCGCCGCCGCTTCCGACCGGTGATGTTGACCTCAGTCACGACCGTGGCCGCGTTGCTGCCAATCTTACTCGAACGGAACACGCAGGCTCAGGTCATCATCCCCATGGCGATCAGCATCTCATTCGGCCTGATCGTCGCAACGGTCTGGATTCTGTTCCTCGTTCCAGCGATTTATCGAGTTTACGCGGCGTGCCGGAACGGAAGATGGTCGGCAAGTCCAGACGCGAGTGTTTGACCGACATCGCTCCACTTGCCACCCGCTGACGCAGCTTCGATAATCGCGGGCAGAGCTATCACACAGACAATGTCACCATCAGGATACGAGCATGCCGAGATCCAAAAACTGCAAACGCCTAGTGATACTGCTGTTGACGTGCTTGGCGCATGGCGAAGCTAACGCAGAAGGGTGGCCTGCTTACCAGCACGACTCCCGTCGCAGTGGATATTCGGCTGAGAAGCTTAATATCGACCAACTGCGGATCGCCTGGAGTTGGCGATCGCCGTCGCCTCCACAACCGGCTTGGGCGGGACCGGCGAAGTGGGATGCGTACGCGGGCCACCGCGATCTCCCGCCGATGCGCAGTTACGACATGAGCTTTCAACCTGTCGCGGTTGCCGGGAACGTTTTCTTCGGATCGTCCGCCGACGATACGTTGTATTGTGTCGATGCGGCTGATGGCAGCGCGCGGTGGTCGTACATCACGGACGGTCCGATCAGAACCGCGCCGACGTATGCCGCCGGGCGTCTGTTCTTCGGCAGCGATGATGGCTTTGCCTATTGTCTCGATGCCGAAGATGGCTCGCTCGTCTGGAAATATCGTCCCGCGGAAACCGAGCGTTTGATTCTGAACAACGGTTGCTTCATTCCATTTCATCCGTGTCGCACGGGCGTTCTGGTTGATCGGGGTCGAGCGTACTTTGGATGCGCGCTGCTGCCTTGGAAAGACGCGTATCTGTGCAGTGTCGATGTTGAGACGGGGCAGCCAGAGGGCGAAGGCTGCTATGTGCAACAACTGGCCGGAGCCACGTTGGAAGGTCCGCCCGCGGCTACCTCCGACCTGCTCGTCTTTCCCCAGGGACGCGTCGCGCCGCGAGTATTTCAACGCGTCGATGGCAAGGACCAGGGCCCGCTAAAAAAGAGTAGTGGAGGATCAATCGTCGTCGTGTCGTTAGACGCGAGCCTGTTTCATGGCCCGGGAGCCGACAGCCGCAAAGGTGGCATCAGTCGCAGCAGCCTTAAGACGCGTGAAGTGATTGCGAGTCACGGCCGTGGCAATGCACTCGTCGTGGCGAGCGGCGTCTCTTACATGCTGACCGACGACTCGCTGATCGCCTCGGATTTGGTGAAGCGCAAAAACAAATGGATGGTGCCTTGCGACCAGCCTTACTCGTTGATCGGAGTTGGTGACACCTTGTTCGCTGGCGGACGGGATGAAGTTGTCGCGTATCGGGCCGAAGATGGCACTCGTGTTTGGGGTGCGTCTGTCGCGGGTAAAGCGTACGGCCTGGCCGCTGCAAACGGCCGCCTGTTTGTCAGCACGGATTCGGGCGTGGTTCATGCGTTTACACCGGGAACGTTGGCAAAACCGATCGTTGAGGAAACGACAACGAGGGACCACTTCAAGCCGGCGACGGTCGAGAAGGTTAGCGACGAGAACCTGCGAGGCAGGTGGGTGTTTCAGGAGCCGCATGTCGAAGCAAAGAAGGTTCAAGACCTTGCCGGAGAGATCGACGGGAGTATCGACGGCGCAGTCCGCTTAGAACGTGCGGGGCAGTTCCAAGCGTTGTCGTTGGATGGCCGCTCCCACAGTGTGTTACTGACAGCAGACCACAAGCAAGCCGAGTTGCCCTCGAAGGAGATCACGGTGGAAGCATGGCTGCGCGTCGATCAACCGCAAGAGTGGGGCGGCATCGTCGGTGCGGTGCAGGACAACGGCAGCTACGAGCGTGGTTGGGTCCTCGGCTTCCGCAAGGCTCGGTTCAGCTTCGCGCTGGCCGGCAAGGAAGGTACTGGATCGCTGACTTACTTGACCGCGAAACGCGACTTCGAGCGCGGCCGTTGGTACCACGTGGCGGGTAGCTACGACGGCGGCACGATGCGACTATTCGTCAACGGCGCGTTGGAGAACGAATCAACACAGCAACGGGGCGAGATCAACTATCCACCCAAAGCCTTCTTCGAGATCGGGGCCTATCACGACCAGAACGAGAACTTTCGTCTTCAAGGTCGAATCCATGAGGTGCGTCTTTACGACAAGGCGATCGATTCGGACGCACTGGCGGACCATGTGGCGTCAAAGGTGGATCTGCTGCCGGGTGAACCAGAGAATGCTGACGTGCTTGAGTTGGCGGCCGGACCTTGGCTTCAGTTCACGGATCCCGAGACCGCTGTCGTTCGTTGGCGAACCAAGAACCCTGCGCCGTCGGTTCTGGAGTATTGGCTGGATGGTGAGCGAACGAAGCTCGCGGACGACGCGACAACCACGGAGCATCTTGTTCGGCTAACCGGTTTGCGCAAGAACCGCGTCTATCGTTATTTGATTCGTGAAGCTCGCGACGATCAGGACGTGGCAACGCGGGAGTTCGAGTGCGACACGTTCTTCAACTTCACGTTACCCACGGTCGATGATGTCGCCTCCAGTTCATTCGCCGAGTCAGCCCGCTCAATCATCAAGCGAACGAAAGTGGACCGAGGCATTTGTTTGGTATTGGGATCTGACAAGGGCCAGCTCGCGCTTGAAATCGCCAAACAAACTCAAATGCGCGTGATTGCCGTCGAAACGGATGCTGATAAGGTACGCGAGTCGCGTGAAGTCGTGAAGACTGCCGGACTGTACGGCAGCCGAGTCACGATTCGCCAAGTGGAGGATCTCTCGAAGCTACCTTTCGTCGGCCACTTCGCGAATCTAGTTGTCAGCGAAGTGCCGGTGATGACGCACCAGCCACCGGGTGTGGTTACTGAGATCTTCCGGGCCCTGCGTCCCGATGGTGGTGTGGCTTGGCTTGGACCAGCCATCGTCTCGCCGGACATGATCGACCAATGGAAGAAGGATGGACTCGAAGTCCGGCTCGAGCAGAAGCCACCGAACCAGCAGTTGGTGGTTACACGCAAAGCCTTGCCCGGTGCCGGCGATTGGTCGCATCTGTACGGTCGCGCGGACAACTCAGCTTTTGCCGGGGAGCAACTCTTGGGTGTCGAGAAGGCCGACGACTTGGACGTCCAATGGATCGGTCGGCCTGGACCACGGTTTAAGCCGGATCGTAATGGACGCAAGCCGTCACCGCTGTCAACGGCAGGCCGCCTGTACGTGCAGGGAATGCAGCGAATCGCCGCGCTGGATGCCTACAACGGTACAGTGTTGTGGTCGCTGGAGATTCCCGATCTGCAGCGGTTTAACATGCCGCGCGATTGCGGCAACTGGTGCGCAGACCGCGATTTCGTCTATGCAGCAGTGCGTGACAAGTGCTGGCAGATCGATGCCGCAAGTGGCGAAGTGGTCAAGATCCACGACGTTGTCATGGGGGGTGGCAGTGCGAAGTTCGACTGGGGAGGCCTTGTCAGTCTGGATTACGAATTGATCGGGACGGCGGTCAAGAAGGGAACGTCTTGGACCGAGTTCTGGGGCGGAGCAGATGCCGGCTGGTACGATGCTCGAAGTGGTGCCGTGACGGACAAGATCTGTGCCGACAACCTGTTCTCGATCGACAAGAACACTGGCAAGACCAAGTGGAAGTATTCGCAAGGTGTGGTCATCAACTCGACCGTCACCGTTCACGACAAGCGTCTCTATTTCGTCGAGTGTCGAAACCACGAAGTCATTGATGCCCCAGAGCGGCAGATTGGAAACCCCAAGTTGTGGGAAGATCAGTACCTCGTTGCGCTCGACGCCTATACCGGCAAGCTTATTTGGGAGCGTCCGATCGACACCGTGGACGGAAAGGTCGTGTTTTACTTGGCGGGAGGCGCGGGCGATAGGCTCGTGATCGTTTCGTCAGCAGACGAGAAGTATCACGTCTATGGATTCTCGACGGACGGCGGCCAGCAACTATGGAACCAGACATTTCGCTGGCCGGGAGGCAAGGGCGACCATGGCAAAGCGATGTCTCGACCCGCGATCGTCGGAGATCGAGTCTATGTCCGGCCGCACGCGTTCCAGCTCGCGGACGGAAAGCAGTTGCCGCAGCAAATGCCGGTCGGAGGTTGTGGTACCTACGCTTGCAGCGCGGGTGCGATCTTCTTCCGCGCAGGCACCGTCACCATGTGGAATCAAGACACAGGCAAGGCGACCGGTTGGAACAGGCTTCGGCCGGACTGTTGGCTCAGCGCCGTCCCCGCAGCCGGAATGCTTCTCTCCGCCGAAGGTGGCGGAGGTTGCAGTTGTGGAACCTGGATGGAGACTTCTGTCGGATTCATGCCCGTTTCGCATCGCTAAGTTCGCAACAATCGATCGTATGGTACAATCGGAGAGTCTCGCTAATCAGAGCCGAGTCAGTCCGTGTCGTCTCTTCGGCTAGGAGTCGATGTGCAAAAGGCCTTTCGTGTTTCGATGTTGATCGGCGTGTTCCTTGCGCGAATGGCACTAGGCGCAGATGAAAGCATCGAGTTCACCCGCGATGTGGCGCCGATCTTCGAGAAGAACTGCTTGTTGTGCCACAAGTCGGGCAATGCCGAGAGCGATCTGTCGCTCGCGACCGGAGAGGGTTTGCTCGAATCGGAGAATGTCGTACCAAGTGATCCGGAGCAGAGCCATCTGATCGCTCTCCTCACCGCGGCCGCTGATAAACGGCCGGAGATGCCGAAAACGGGTACGCCGTTGACGGAGAAGCAGCTTGATGTCTTGCGTCAGTGGATCAGGGAAGGTGCGCAATGGCCCGATGATATCGAGTTGCCTGTTCTGTGGTCGCTTGCGCCGCTCAAACAGTTCGTGGATGGGGCTTCCAGCCACGTATTCTCTGCCGGCGGCCCGATTGACCACTTCGTGTCGAATCGGCTGCGTGAAAAGGGGCTGGAGGCCGCGCCGATGGCGACGCGACACGAACTGATCCGGCGACTCAAGTACGACTTGCTCGGCCTGCCTCCCACTCCGAACGAAATCGCTGCGTTCGTGAGTGACCGTCGCGAGGATGCTTGGGAACGCTTAGTCGATGGGTTTCTCGAATCGCCTCACTACGGCGAGCGCTGGGCACAGCACTGGCTGGATGTCGTGCGCTTCAGCGAAAGCAATGGGTTCGAGGACGATGCACCACGACCGCACGCTTGGCCCTATCGCGACTACGTCATCCGCAGCTTCAACGAGGACAAGCCGTATGACCAGTTTGTGCGTGAGCAGATTGCCGGCGATGTGCTCCCACCGATCACACATGACAGCATTATCGCGACCAGCATGCTGGTGAACGGACCTTTCGATCACGCCGCTGCGGTGTCCGCCAGCAAGGTCGAGCAACTCCGTGCCCGCGAAGTAATGCTGGAGGAATTGGTGACCACCGTCGGCCAGAGCATTCTTGGCCTGACTGTGAATTGTGCGCGCTGTCACGACCACAAGTTTGATCCAATTCCTCAGGTGGACTACTACAGCATCAAGGCTGTGTTTGAGGGAGTGCATCAGGCGGATGGTAGCGCATTTGGGGCCCGGCAGATTCTCACACCCGACGAAGCTGTGTCGTGGAAGCAGCAGCAGGAAACGCTAACGGTAAAGGAAGCGGCGCTCGCTAGACTGCGAGAACGGCGAGCTGCGATCGATGACAAAGAGAATCTTCCGCCATTGAGTCACGCCGTCGCCCTGTGGCAGTTCGATGGCAGTGGTGTGGTGTCTGGAGCCAACCGTGAGACGGATCGCATAGGCGGGCAAAGCTCCATCGAGGCGAAATGGTCAGCGAGGTTTGGAACTCCAGCCACATCAAAGATTGGCGCAGCCAACTCGGACCAGAAGGTTCTCGACACTGGCGATGGCAAGTTGGCCCAGAACGCTGACGGCGGTGCCGGCTATGCCATCATTCCGTCGGTGGACGGATCCGAGCTGATTCCCACGGGCCCGATGTCGATCTTCGCGCGAGTGCGTTACACGGGCAGCTTCAACGGCACCGACGACGTCTTCCGGATCGGCAACAGAGGCAACCGAGAGCAGGACACGTGTGGCTTCGAATTCGTGGCCGACGGGGACGGTCAGAAGCAGTCCCGCGCGAGATTCGTCGTCACAGGTCACGGCCCGCCGCAGGAAGTCGGCGTCACGCTGCCGGCAGAGTTGGAACTGAACACGTGGTACGACTTGGTCGGAGTTTTCGAGCCGGTCAACCAGTCACAGGGCCGAATCACTCTTTCGATCGCCAATCCCAACACGGGAGAGGTGATCGATTCGCCGGTCTCCAAAGAAGTGAGCTTTGGCGCGCTGTCCGCAGCAGGTGGTCAGAATCTGCTCTTCTTTGTGGCCCCGAGTTTTGAGAACGGTCCACAACCGAATGCTCAGATGGATGTGGCGGCGGTCTGGCATCATGCGTTGAGCGTCGAGGAAGTGGAGTGGCTCTCCGCACAGCGTGCGTCCGAGATCCCAGAAAGTTCGCCGCAACCCGGTATCATTCAGCAGCTAGACGATCAGATCGCCGCTGTCGAACGTGAAGTCATGTTGGTGCGACAGCAGCTCGAAGGCGTTCCGATGGCGCTCGTCGGAATCCGCAAGCAACCATCTGCGACGGTCGTCTTCAAGCGGGGAGACGTTCGCGATCCTGGTAAACCAGTGAGCCCCGCTGGCCTCTCGGCAGTTAAACAGTTGCCGTCGCAGCTTGGAATGGATGAAACAACGGAGGAGTCCGAACGCCGCCGTAAGTTCGCGAATTGGGTCACCGATCCTCGCAATCCTCTCACAGCTCGTGTTGTCGTCAATCGCGTCTGGCACCATCACTTCGGTATCGGCATTGTGGAGACACCGAGCGACTTTGGCGTAAACGGCGGTCGGCCGAGCCATCCCGAATTACTTGACTGGCTTGCCGCGCAGTTCATGGCCAACGGCTGGTCACTAAAGAAGCTGCATCGACGGATCCTGACGTCGGCGACTTGGCGGCAGTCATCAGAGTTTGACGCTCGGGCTGCGAGCGTCGATGCCAACAACCGATTGTTGTGGCGGTTCGCTCCGCGACGGCTCGATGCAGAGACGACTCGGGACGCCATGTTGTTCGCCAGCGGTGAGTTGAATCGGCGGCTCGGAGGGCCGAGCTTTCAGCCCTTCACAACAACGAAGTTCAACACGACGTTCTACCATCTGTTTGACAAAGGCGAGCCTGAGTTCAATCGCCGGACAATCTATCGCATGCATATCAATACCGGTCGTGACCCGCTGTTAGACGCGCTGGACTGTCCTGCTCCGTCCGTACTAACGCCTCGCCGACGGCAGACGATCACACCACTTCAGGCGCTCGGGCTCATGAACGACACGTTTGTGCTGCGACAGGCTCGGAAACTCGCCGAAAGAATCGAACGGAACGAAACCGGTCCAAACCAGCAAGTCACGGCAGCCTGGCAACGCACACTTGGTCGCGACCCGGAAGCCGAAGAGATCGCTCACGCTGCGAATGTCCTTCGCGGCTCCGATCTGCAGACGTTGTGCTGGGTCCTCTTTAATTCGAGTGAGTTCCTGCAAGTCCGATGACTCACGTGGGGTAGGCTTCTAGCCTGCCTACAACCGATCGCTGAACCTCGCAGGCTGGAAGCCTACGCCACGAAAAGACACGACGATGACAACCGACAACACACGGATGATGCGACGTGCATTCTTCGGCGACGCCGCGCTCGGAACGGGTGCGATTGCTCTCGCGTGGCTGCTTCAACGCGATGCCTGCGCAGATACGCAGCAGCCGGTCGCGCACTTTGCCCCCAAAGCCACACGACTAATTCATATCTTCTCGCCCGGCGGCGTTAGCCAGGTCGATACGTTCGATTACAAGCCGGAGCTCGAACGCCTTGATGGTCAGCCACTGACGGGAAAAGGCGACCTCGATCCGTTCTTTGGTCGGCCGGGAAACCTTCGCAAGAGTTATTACAAGTTTGAGCGACATGGGCAGAGTGGCCAATGGGTGAGTGAGCTGTTCCCGCATCTGGCGAAGCGTGTGGATGATCTGACGTTTATCAAATCCATGGTGACGAAGAGCTCTTCGCACACGCCCGCGTGTTTTCAGATGAACACCGGCTTTACCATGAACGGATACCCGAGCCTCGGCGCATGGCTGTCATATGGACTGGGCACCGATAACGAAGAGCTTCCCGCGTTTGTTGTCCTCCCGGACCCACGGGGCTTGCCGAACGGTGGGTCCAATAACTGGAGTCAGGGGTTCCTGGCGGCTCAGCATCAAGGTGTGCCGTTTCGCACGGGCGGAGACAGTCCAATCGCCCATCTCAAGACGCCCGCCTCCGTCGATGAATCGAACCGCCGCGTCGGCGTCGAAGCTCTACTGAAAATGAACCGCAACTTTGCCGCATCGCATCCGGATGACGACGCACTACTCGCTCGGGTGCGTGCCTATGAACTATCGGCTCGGATGCAGGTCAGTATTCCCGAAGCTATCGATCTGGCTGACGAAACCGCGGAAACGCGCGGACTCTACGGCGTGGACGATCCCATGATCGGAGCATCCGCTCGCAACTTCCTGTTGGCCCGGCGGCTTGTGGAGCGCGGCGTGCGTTTCGTGCAGATATTCAACGGCGGCGCCCTTGGATCGCCACGCATCAATTGGGACGCCCATGAAGACGTCCGACGCAACCACAACAATCAGGGGATCCAGCTCGATCAACCTTGTGCGGCGTTGCTGACGGATTTGAAACGCCAGGGGTTACTCAACGACACACTCGTTGTCTGGTCATCTGAGTTCGGTCGTACGCCGTACACCGAAGTCAAAGGTTCCGGTCTCGGACGCGACCATCATCCGGACGTTTTCACGACCTGGATGGCCGGTGCCGGGCTGAAACCAGGAATTAGCTTTGGCGAGTCGGACGAGGTCGCGTATAAACCGGCCTTGAACTCGGTGACCGTCAATGACTTCCACGCGACGATCCTGCACCTGATGGGGATCGACCACGAACGACTCACCTACTATCACAACGGCATCGAGCGACGATTGACCGATGTACATGGTCACGTGCTGGGGGACATTCTCGTGTGAGACGTGAAGGCATTTCGGCCCAGGCTCTGCTTGCCACCCGCGGACTCAGCTTCGATAATCATCTCGTCTACTGATAAATCAACATGAGGAACGACCGATGAAATGTTCGATTGGCTGGTTTTGTTTTGCGGCTCCTGCTTTGATCGTCTTGTTCGTGATGGGCGATGCGAGATCCGAGGACCAGGACTGGGTCTCTCTGTTTGATGGGAAGACGATGGATGGCTGGGAGAAGGTCGGCAACGAGAAGAGCGTCTGGGAAGTAAGGGACGGAGCGATTTGCGGCTCCGGGCCTGCGTCGATGCTGGTTAGTACGAAGGGTCCGTACAAGAACTTCCGCTACCGCGCCGAAATCAAGATCAACGATAAGGGCAACTCAGGTCTCTACTTCCGAACGACGCGGAAGCCAGGTTTTTCCGACGGCTACGAAGCGCAGATCGATAGCACTCATACCGACCCGATCCGCACCGGTTCACTCTATGGGATGTGCCACGTCTACAAGAGACTTGTCGAGCCTGACACATGGTTCAAGTACGAGCTCGAAGTTCGCGACGACATTTGGCGAGGCAAAGCCATTACGCGAATCAAAGTCATCGTCGATGGGAATGAGTTATACGAGTATCTCGACTTCGGCCTCACATTCAAGGAAGGACACTTCGCTTTCCAGCAACACGACCCGGGTAGCAAAGTCTGCATCCGGAAGATCGAGGTGATGGAGTTGGCCAGCAAAGCCCCTTGAACGTGGACGCGTCGAGAGCTTTATGTCTCAGCCGAGTTGGCATGTGGGGAGTCATCGCTTGCTTCCGACGCCCCATGCGTCTTCGAGCTCGGGGCCGAATTCGCCCGCAAGATCCGTCAAACTGAGGAAGTACCCGTTCATTGCGACATGTCGTCGCGCGAAGTATTGTTGAGTGCCGCTAACGAATCAGAGCGTCTGCGTGTCTCGGTCGCCACGAATCACTCGAACGATCTCAACGAATCCATCGTTGCGCCGGAAGAAGATTACGTAACTGCCTGCGTATGTCGAACGAATGTTCTTACCGAGTTCGGGGCGTGCGTCGCCGATTTCGGGATGCCGCGATTCAACGCTGCACTTCTCCCTGATCTTGGCGAGCCATTGTCTCGCGGCAACGGGCTTATCTTGAGCGATGAATCGTGCGATCTGTTTTAGATCGTCTTTCGATTCCGCAGAATGCCGAAGACGCGGCATGAACTCAGCTTCCCTGCTGTGAAGACTCGGTTTCGTCGATCTCTGCATTTACTTCGGCGAATACCGTGTCTTCATCCAGCCACTGCCCACTGTCCAGTTGCTCCGCTCCCTTTTGAATTTCACCACGCAACTTTTCTTGTGTCATGAGCAGACGAATTCCTGCGACAACTGCGGACTCCTCGGAAGCGAACCGACCTTGTGAAACGAGACCTTTCACAAAGTCGTTAATCTCATTAGGCAAACTCAGATTCATGACCGTTCTCCGCTGGCACCGAGGCATACAACTGGTTTTTACGCAAGCCCCTTCGGGAACATCTTCGATGTAGTTCAATCAGTGTGCTATTATACAATCAAATCAGATTCAGGACATCTTCGCTTCGGTTGCGGCGATGTCGTGAAGACCTTCCGTTGGCCGTTCTTGCAGTGATCGAGGTCGCTGAGGACTTTCCTGGTTACGATGGCCTCATCAAGGTCGTCGAAGCGCGGTTTACGCTCGCAGAGAATTGGTGGCGGAATGTTGCATTTCCCGCATTTAAGACCAACTTGTCTACGATTTGGGAACCGTAGTTCCAAACGAGACTGCCATGGCCCATTCCGCTTCCCGGACTGATCACGCTGAGTGCACTTTTGCGCCAGCGCCGCGCCGCCGATTGGTCTTCGCTTGGCTGCTGTTGGCTAACCTGGCGCTCGGCTTTGCGGCAGTGGCACAGCAGGTGGCGGAGTCTCCAAATGCGACGTATGTGGGTGTAACAACGACGGCGACCATTACTCAGCGATTCGAGATCTATGATCCTCACTCGGCAGAAGAGCTTCAAGCCGTGAAGGAGATGGGGTTCACGCAAGTGATCTTGGATTGGTCGAATCTGCACGCTGATGCAACTGCGATTGGACTCGATGTAGTTTTGGCCAACTGGTGGACACACGAAACACCGGCTGCGGAAATCGAGCGTGCACTGGATCTTGCCAAGCAAGTGGAACGCCGCAACTTGGCCGGAATCAGCGTCATGGATGAGCCGGGAAGGAACTCGCCAGAAACTCCGGCTGATTATTATGCGGAGCTGTACGACCGGCTGCGGCCTCGGCTGGATCGCGAACTGCCTGGCGTTCGACTTGAGATATCACACTGGGGTCCACTCACTTCATGGAGCGAAGTCGATTACTACTTGGCGACGCCGCTGTACAAGTCGGCTGATGTGATGAGGATCATGCCCTACCCCGATCTGTATGACGGACCGCTCAATGACGTCTATTTCATGATGCAGCGAAGCAAGTCGCTCATGGCCGGTGTAGATCGTGATTTGCCTTTGCTGGTGATCCTGCAGGCATGGACTCTGCCTCCGAAGTCTGAACTACCGACGATCGCCGAATTGCGAGTGATGGCTTATCAGGCCATGTTGGGTGGTGCAACAACGCTTTCCTTTTACCACTACCGGCCAGAAGAGTGGTCGCAAACGCCCGGCTTTCACGAAGCGTTCTCCGAATTGATGAACGAGTTAACTCGGCTCAGCGAACGATTCGCAGACGCGAGTATCGAATCAACGATGACTCAAACCGGCATTTTGCTGGCGATCCTTACATTGCCGTCGAACGAGATGGTAGAGATACGTATCAACACGAATCGGGCGGCAGTCGATGGGCTGGACGCGTTGGCGGTCGAACAATCGACACTCCGATTTGCGGAAGGTTTGGGCACGTGCCACGAAAACGCTTGGCGGACTCGCCGCGTTGGCAACGGTCGGAGATGCAGCCGCCGTTCTCGGACGCCGTTCTCGCGAAGACTGCGTGTCGGATCTTCGGAGTAGCTCAACGCCGGGTAGCGAGTTCTTGTCGGCGAAGCGGCTTGGTAGACTGGATGAGTCGATGACTCTCCAATTCTTCACTGTAAACGGAGATTTTCGTGTTTGATATTCGCATCGTGCTAACTTGCTTGCTTCTCGGCACGATCAGTGTCGGTGATGCTAAGGAAGACCTGTCGCCGGAGCATGCAGCCAAGATGGCGAAGGGGCGCGAGCTGTTCAAGAAGAGCGCGCGGCCGATCTTGATCGGGCGTTACCTGAAGTGTCACGGTGGCGAATCTGTGGAGAGCGAACTCGATCTGACAACGCGCAAGAGTCTGATACGAGGCGGGGCCGAAGGGGCGGTCGTCGTGCCTGGCAAGCCGATGGAGAGCCGCTTGTATCGATTGGCAGCTCATTTGGACGAGCCGTTCATGCCAGAAGAGGGAGCGAAGCTGTCGGACATCGCGCTCGAACAGCTCGCTCAATGGATCGAGCTCGGGGCGCCGTACGACAAGCCGCTACAAGAATCTACCGACGACGATCCGCTCGCCTGGACAAAGCGTAAGATCGACGACAGCCGTCGTGACTTCTGGTCGTTTCAACCACTGGCAACGTAGCGCCGCCTGCTGTTGAAGACCCATGGATTCAGACGCCGATTGATCGCTTCATCCTTGCGAAGCTTCGTGAACACGGCCTGCAGCCAAATGGGATCGCCGACAAACACCGTCTCCTGCGGAGAGCCCACTTTGACTTGATCGGGTTGCCACCATCGGCCGAGGAGGTCGAGCAGTTCATCACCGACGCGGATCCGCGAGCCTACGAGCAGCTGATCGATCGCTTACTGCACAGTCGGCACTATGGCGAGCGATGGGGACGACATTGGCTCGATATCGCTCGCTTTGCGGAAAGTCACGGGTTTGAGCAAGACTACGATCGCCCGCACACATACCACTATCGTGACTTCGTGATACGTGCCCTGAACGAAGACATGCCGTACGATCAGTTCGTTTGCTGGCAGCGCATAAAAAAGAGCGGCACTTGACCCGCGACGCGTGCTCTGCCCCGCTCGCAGAACCGCTCTACCCAGGCACAAGTGCCACCCTCTGCCACCTTTGTGAGACGCCGGTGGGTGGGTGTAGTTGACGGCGTCTCTATATAGTTAATTGAGAAAATAGTTAATTGAGAAACGAAGGCGGAACCGGGTCGGAATTCTTGGCCTTTTTTCAGAAAAAATGACGACAGACCGTTCGCTGAGACACTAAGTCTTTATAGGCACACAGGTTAGGTATTACTTCGGAAACAGCTCGAAAACCGGACCGATCGAAAAAAAATCGTCCTTCGACTGACCCAACGCGCGCCCCGCGGCGTACCGACATCTTGCAGGATTCGGTAGTGATACCGTTTGGCGATCTTCTTCGTAGGACGGATTGCTAATCCGTCCACTTGCGCGGTCTTGGGACGGATTAGCAGTATTAGCAATCCGTCCTACGGCAAACGGTATCACTACCTGGGATTCCAAACGTTTGACGGCTGCGAAGTGGTCGTCCTATAGTGGAAAGATAACCACCTCGGCTGTGATCTCTTGTGATCTCCCTTCAGCAACACCGTTTCGCCGTCGCCAAGCAACTACTTGTTGCCGCTGCCGCGTTCTGCGGCGCTGTCGTCTGTGAACGCGAAAGCCCCGCGAGCTGTGGCGACTACGTTGTGATCGGTGCGGAAGCTGAGCATCAAACGCTGGCGATGCAGCACGCGGAACAGCGCGCACCCAAACAGACTTGTCGCGGTCCGCAGTGTGGCCGCGAACGCGGCGCACCGTCATCTCCAGTTCCGCCCCCGTCCACGACTCGACTCGCGGAGCAAGCCTGTGCGCTGTGTCGCCTCGCCGACATCGAGATCCCGCTGCAGCAGAGCGCTACTCGCCTCCGCATCGCTTCGCCTGCGGACGGATACCCTCTGTGCATCGACCGCCCTCCTCAAGGCTAGTCGCAACCACTGATTCGCTTCGGCGAAGCGCAGCGTTCCCGGTCCATCATCGTTGATCGCGATCGGCAGCGTGGTTGCATCGTTGGGTCGGTACATGCTCAAGAGTAGTGGCAGGCGTTTCTCGCCATCTCATGCGGCATGTTCGGGACTCAGTCTCTGCCAGTAATACATTGCTTGAGGAATGTTCGCATGTCCGCGGAATCTGCTGACTCTAAGTTTGCGCATCTGCTGAAACCGACCGAGCGCAACTACGTTCGTGCTATCGGGCCGAGGCTATGGATCCTGTTGTTCGTCGTGTTTGCCCTGGTGGCGGCCATTGGCGCCAATTCGATTTATCTTGGCAGCATCACGCTCCTCGAATGGAGCAGCGCCCAACGTGGTGAAGGACTGGCGTATCAGAACCACTTCTATCTCAGCATGTTCATGGTGCATCTCGTGCTTGGCTTGCTGTTGGTTGTGCCGTTCGTCGTGTTTGGCATGTTGCATATGCTGGCGTCGCGAAACCGGCGGAATCGCCGAGCTGTGAAGATTGGTTACGCGCTCTTCGCCGTCAGTGTTGCGGTGCTTGTTTCCGGGATCTTGCTCGTTCGAATCGAAGGCTTCTTCGATCTGAAGCAGCCGGCCGCGCGGAGCATCGTCTACTGGCTGCATGTTGGCTGCCCGTTAGCGGTGCTGTGGCTGTATTGGCTGCATCGATTGGCCGGTCCACGGATCAAGTGGCGAGTCGGTCTGGCCTTCGCGGGCGTAGTTGCCGCAGTCGTCTTGATGATGGTCGCGTGGCAGGCACAGGATCCGCGGCAGTGGCACGCCGAAGGCCCCAAGGATGCGGGTTATTTCAATCCGTCCTTGGCAACGACCGCGACCGGGAACTTCATTCCGGCCGACACGCTGATGATGGACGAATACTGTATGAAATGCCACAAGGACGTTTATGACGGCTGGTTTCATAGCGCTCACCACTTCAGTTCGTTCAACAACCCGGCTTACCTTGCGAGCGTTCGCGAGACACGCGAGGTCGTCTTAAAGCGAGATGGCTCCGTTCAAGCGGCTCGTTGGTGTGCGGGCTGCCACGACCCTGTGCCGTTCTTTAGTGGAGCCTTCGACGATCCGAAATACGACGACGTGAACGATCCGACGGCTCATGCCGGGATCACCTGCACGACGTGCCATGCCATCACCAACGTGAACAGCAACAAAGGCAACGCCGATTACACAATCGAAGAGCCGTTGCACTATCCGTTCGCCAAGAGCAACAACAGCGTCTTGCAGTTCATTAACAACACGCTCGTCAAAGCGAAGCCTTCGTTTCACAAGCAGACATTCCTGAAGGACTTCCACACTTCTCCTGAGTTTTGCTCGACCTGCCACAAAGTGCATCTGCCGAAAGAGCTGACTGCGTACAAGGAGTTTCTGCGTGGGCAAAATCACTACGATTCCTATCACTTGAGCGGCGTGTCGGGACACGGAGCCCGCAGCTTCTACTACCCGCCCAAGGCCCAAACGAACTGCAACGGCTGCCATATGCCGTTGGAGGAATCGGATGACTTCGGCGCGAAGCTGTTCGCCGGCGCGGATCAGCCTAGCATTCACGACCATCTCTTCCCGTCCGCCAACACCGCGATGGCCTGGTTCCGAAACCAACCCGAGGTCATCGAGGCTCATAAGAAGTTTCGTAGCGGAGACATGCGTGTGGACATCTTCGGCGTCAAGGAAGGTGGTGTCGTCGAGGGGAAGCTGCATGCGCCGTTGCGTCCCAAAGTTCCCACACTGCGGAAAGGCGAGAACTACTTGCTCGAAGCCGTCATCCGAACTCTCAAGCTTGGCCACCATTTCACACAGGGTACCGTGGACTCGAACGAAGTCTGGCTGGACGTCAAGCTCACCAGTGGCGGTCGAGTGATCGGGCGCAGTGGGGCTTTGGATGACGATCGCGAGGTCGATCCGTGGTCGCACTTCGTCAACGTGTTCATGTTGGATCGGAACGGTAATCGAATCGATCGCCGTAACGCGCAAGACATCTTCGTTCCGTTGTACAACCATCAGATGCCACCTGGGGCTGGGCAAACGGCTCACTACGCATTCACAGTCCCCGACGATGTTGACGCGCCGATCGAAGTGACAGTGCGTCTGCTGTATCGCAAGTTTGACAAGCAATACATGGACTACGTGACCGGTTCGGCCAAACCCGGCGACAAGCCGATTCGTGGACATACTCGCGGCGAGCCGTATCGAAACGAGCTGCCGATCATGGTGCTTGCCGAGGATCGGGCCGTCTTGCCAGTCGAAGGAGTTGAGGTCGCGGTTAACAATCCCGATCGCGATATCCCGGCGTGGCAGCGATGGAACGACTATGGAATAGGCCTGTTTCTCGAAGGGAAAGCGGAACTGCTGCAAGCTGCTGCGGCGTTTTCTGAAGTCGAGAAACTTGATCGTTACGACGGGCCGTTGAATCTGGCTCGCGTTCACTATCGCGAAGGTTTACTGAACGAAGCGGTAGACGCCATCAAGCGAGCGTCCGAGTATACCGATCCGCCTCCGCCGTCATGGACGATCAGTTGGCTGAGCGGATTGGTGAATCGCGAGCAAGGCAATCTGCAGGACGCGGAGCAGAACTTTCGCTCGGTATTAGAAGATCGTACTGCGGAGATTGTCGAGCGTCAGTTCGATTTCAGTCAGGACTACGTTGTCATCAACTTGCTCGGACAGACCTTGTTTGACCAGGCGAATCAAGAGCTTGGCGACAGTCGTAAGGTGCGTCGCGAAGATCTGTTGCGACAAGCCATCGAGCAATTTCAGAAGACGCTTGTGATCGATTCTGAGAACGTCACGGCGCACTACAACCTGCAATTGTTGTATTCACGACTTGGTTATGAGGAGCGGGCAACCCACCATCGGACGAAGCATGCCCGCTACAAGCCGGACGACAATGCTGGCGGCGTCGCATTGTCAAAGGCTCGCGCCAAATACCCGGCGGCAGATCGCGCTGCCAACGCGCTCGTGATCTATCCGCTTCAGCGGCCCGATGCTCCAGGCCTGGATGCCGGGCTGCCCGAAGCAAGAAACTCCACAGCAGAGCCAACAGGAGGTGCCGAATGAATAAGCCGACTAAGCAGACAAAGACTCATGCGATTGATAGTCCGGAAGAACAAGACGATGCCGTGATCGGACAAGCTCTTAAGTGGTCCGCAGCGGTGATTCTGGTATTGGGATTGTTCGGAGCCGTGGTGGCGTTTTTGTTGAGCCGTCCGAAACCGCCGGAAGAAGTCGTCGAAACCCCGTTTGTCGCGCCTCAAGACCGGGTACGGAGTCAAGCACAAGCTCCAACAACGCTGTTCGTTGATATCACTGGACCGGCTGGGATCACCTTCAAACACGAAAACGGTGCTTTCGGCGAAAAGCTCTTGCCCGAGACGATGGGTGGCGGGTGTGCGTTCTTCGACTATGACAATGACCACGATCAAGACATTCTGCTCGTCAATTCGTGCCGCTGGCCCTGGGATCCACGTGATCCTGCGTTGCCGGCGAAGATGGCTCTGTACCGCAACGACGGGCGGGCGCACTTCACAGACGTGACGACGGACGTCGGGCTCGACGCGAGCTTCTACGGGATGGGAGTGGCCGTTGCTGACTACGATAGTGATGGAGATGTCGATATCTTCATTTCGGCCGTCGGGCCCAATCGCCTCTTTCGCAATGATGGCGAGAAGTTTGTCGATGTAACGGCGGAAGCCGGTGTCGCGGGAGATGGGACCGCCTGGGGAACGAGTTGTGCCTGGTTTGACTACAACAACGATGGACGCCTTGATCTCTTTGTCGCGAACTATATTACGTGGTCGAAGGATATTGACCTCGGCCAGGACTTCCGGCTGGTCGGAGTCGGCAGAGCTTATGGCCCGCCGACGGCGTTCGAGGGTTCGTTTCCATATCTGTACCGCAACGACGGCAGCGGCAAGTTCAGTGACGTATCGAAGGACGCGGGAATGCGAGTGCCCAATCCCGCGACTGGCGTCCCGATGGCAAAGACAATGGGAGTCGCTCCGATTGATTTGGACATGGACGGATGGATGGATCTTGTCATTTCCAACGATACCGTGCAGAACTTTGTCTTTCACAATCAGCAAGATGGCACGTTCCAAGAGATCGGGGCGTTGGTCGGAGTTGCGTTCGATAGCAGCGGCGCCGCACGCGGTGCGATGGGAATCGATGTGTCGAGGTTTCGGAACGACTCGACACTCGGAATCGCGATTGGGAACTTTGCCAACGAGATGTCAGCGCTTTACGCGGCGTCAGCAGACTCAATGCAGTTCGTCGATATCGCGATCGCCAGTGGGCTTGGCCCGCAAACTCGTTTGGAATTGACTTTCGGCCTTTTCTTCTTCGACTATGATCTCGACGGGCGATTGGACTTGTTTTGCTCGAACGGTCACCTCGAAGAAGAGATCAACAAGGTCCAATCGAGCCAACAATACAGGCAGCCGCCACAGTTGTTTTGGAACTGCGGCCCCGATAGCTCGACCGAATTCATCCCCGTCGAGCCGGCGCAGGTCGGAGGTGACTTGCTCCGCAGAATGGCCGGCCGAGGAACGGCGTTTGGCGACATCGACAACGACGGAGACCTTGATGTCTTGTTGATGGAAGTCAGTGGTACGCCGCGTCTACTTCGCAACGATCAGCAGCTCGGTCGGCATTGGGTTCGCCTGAAGTTGATTGGCTCGAACGGGAACAACGACGCGATCGGAGCATGGATCGAAGTGCGAAGCGGCGAGACGGTCTTGCAACGTCAAGTGATGCCGACGCGAAGCTACCTTTCACAATCAGAGCTTCCCGTCACGATTGGCATCGGTGAACAAACGCGGATCGACCAAGTGGTTATCCGCTGGCCGGATGGCAGCCGAGCGGAGGTTGATGACGTCAAGATCGATGGGCTCACGATCGTCAGGCAGCAAAGGGAGTGATGGAAGAGGAGAGGAGTGATGAAATGGTGGAAGAATGGAGTATTGGAGGAGGTGGAGAAGAAGAGTAGAGCGTTGCCTACCGCTTCTGCACCATTCCACTAATCCAGTCTTCCAGCACTCCACAAAAAAACGCTCCTGCAAGGACTTGTATCCCGGCAGGAGCGTTCGATTTCGCACTTGATCCTCGGACTAGTGACGGTCCTTGAAGTCAAGCTGCCACCAACCGTCGTCCCATTCCAAGGTGACCTTTCGCCAACCGAGTGGCACTTGCGGGTAGGGATAGAAGGGACCGATGTACGGCCAGGCTTGGGCCGAATACTGACGCGGATAGGTTACCGCACCGTAGTTCGGATGAGCTGCATAGCTTGGCCAAGCGTAACCGGGAAGTTGCGGATGATCGTAACGAGCCGGAGCAACGCCGACACCACCAGCACCCATCATCGGAACGGGCTGACCCTGCATCTGCTGCGTATATTGCACAGGACGGGCTGGAGCAAATGCCATCGGTGTCTGCAACTGGTTGCTGACAGGTTGCATGACCTGCTGCTGCAGTTGCAGTTGCGGGTTGTCGATTCTGACCAACTGGTAGCCAATGACGCGTCCCTGCCCTTGAGCGGGAACGTAAGTACCCGCGACTGGCGTTGTTGCAGCAATACCTTGTGGGGCTGCGATTCCCTGCGGGGCTGCAGTACCTTGCGGAACAGCAGTACCTTGTGGGGCTGCGATTCCCTGCGGGGCTGCAGTACCTTGCGGGACAGCAGTACCTTGCGGAGCAACGCCACGTAGCGAGTTGGCTTCCGCCAGAGCCAAACCCTGATTTGGAAGAGCTGCCGGTTCGTCAGGCAGTTGGGCTGGAATCGGATGCGATACCAACTGCTTCTCATAATCGGCAATCGCTTGCACCTCTTCACGCTTCGTGACTGACAAGTCGTTGACAACTTGCTTCACGCCGGGAACGTGACGAGCGACGTCCAAAGCCACTGTTTGCTGACTCTTGTTCGCGACGTAGCCGCTCATCCAGACTACACCTTCATCGATCTGAACATCGACGCCAAAGTCCTTCAACGTGCCGAACTGGTTCGCGGTCTTCAGGCGTTTGATGATTTCCTGAGCCAAAGCTTCCGAATCGTCTTCCTCCCTGGCAGACGAATCGACCGGGATTGCGTCCGAGTCAGCTTCCACTTCGGGTGCTTCGTACTCGAACCGTGGCTCTGGTTCCGGAGTAGCAATCTCTTCGCTTCGGAGTTCTTTGATCGAAAGATCATTCACGACTTGCTTGACGCCACGGACGCGACGTGCGATCTCGAGCACCAAGTGACGCTGTTCCTCAGACGCCATCTGGCCCTCCAGCCAGAGGATGCCCTTATCGACTTCGATGTCGATGCCGAATCGCTCGAGACTGCCTTCGTCCTGCTTAGCTCGCAGTTTCGTGACGAATTCCTGCGCGATTTGCTGAGCTTCCTTGCGATCCGATTCCGTCTCTTCGCGGATCGTCGAGGCGAGCTGTGCGGCTGGTGGCGTGCTCTCTTTGGCAACAACCGGATCTTCTGCGACCGCCGGCTCTGCCTGCTTCACACGCCGATTCGACCCGCTCTGCTCTGATGCTGGACGAGTGGCAACAGTCTCGGCGTCCTTGGACCCGAGAACTTCAATCTGGTTGAAGACGCGTTGAACTCCTTCAACTCGCCTTGTGACTTCCAGAGCTAGATGCTCTTGGTCGGGATCCGTGACGTGCCCTTTCAGCCAAACGGATCCTTTATCGACTTGAAGATCGATGTTGAAGCCTTGCAAATCGCCGCTGTCTTGACGCTGCTTCAAGCCTCGCACGATCTGCTCCGCGATTTGGCGATCGTTGCCGCGAGCACTGACGCCGATTGGCGCGAGCACAATGGCGATTAATGCCAAAGTCACAAAGAAACGTCGCATGGTATCCCTCCTGACAAAATGTTGTCTGTGCGCTTGTGTTGTGCCTGGCGAGCGATTGCGAAGTCGACTGGGTGCTGACTTGCTGTCTCCGCCAGGATTCCTGCAATGCGGGGAAAGTTGCGCTTCAAGGTTGGCAAGCAGGGAGTGTGAACTCCCGGATTCTCTGAGAAACCGAAGGCTGATGCCGCCGGCTCACCGTTCTCGAATCGCTTCAAAATCACATCACTCGAAATGAGTGAGGCAGAAATGAACTAGCCGCAGGCTTTGAGGAGGGATGCTGGTCGAACGGGTTCGGCGTCCCGAGTCATTCGACCGTGGTTGCGAAGTTCCCCCCCGCGCAACCCAGGTGTTAGACAAAACTGCCTGATAGAGTTGATCGGCTGCGGATCGTGCCGAAAGGTAGTTTTTTTCCGATTTTGACGGTCTTGTCGGAAAAACCTATCGCAAGCGTTGTGCAGGAGCCTGAAGCTAGATCGAGTCGGCGAGTGTGCCGCGTCCCGTGTCGAGCGTCGCACCGACCGCCATCATGGCCAAAGTGATGCCGTTCATCAGCCATGATCCTGTTCCGCTCCACATGGCCAGCAGGCTGATCACAGCGACCAACATCATGCACAGAAAGAAGAATCGCTCGTAGCCGACCTGGCTGTCGGGCTGTTGCCCCACGCGGGCAATACCAACACTCACGAACCCAGCCACTTGGACGAGAAACGCGACGGCAAAGACGGCAAGTTCGCTGTTGTGCAACATCCCTGTTGGCTCCTGCTCGGTTGATTTGCGGCAGCAGTGTACTGCGGCGTTGCCGAACAGGGAAGGCGAACTTCGTGCCAAACTCCTTGTAGGTCCACATCGCCGAGGTGGACCACTCCGGAGCCGCCGTTCGAGGAAACCGTCATTCCCAGAGAATACCGGACCCAAGCCGACAAACAGGACTTCCGGCCGATGTCAAGATGACCCTGGTAGACCTCTGCGGTCTCGACCTACAGGCAGGCTGCTAGCATGTGAAAGTCTTACAAAGTTGGGTCCTTACTTCGTCAGCTTCGCGATCTCGGTTTCCAACTCGGTTGAGTGGATGTTGCGTCTTACGACTCGACCTGACTTGTCGATCAGCAGCATCGTTGGCAAGGTGAGCACGCCGAGTTCGTTGGCGAGCCGACTATCCAGCCCGCCCTCTTCGTAGAGTTGTGGCCAGGAAAGTGCTGTGGCCCGAAGGTAGTCCTTCAGTGCCTGCTGATCGTTATCGAGATTGATTCCAATTGGCGCGAAGCCCTTGCTGGCGTACTTGGCTTGCAACGCTTTGATCGTCTTCAGATCCTCTTTACAGGGCTGACACCAAGTCGCCCAGTAGTGAATCAACACGACCTTCCCTCGGTGCTCCGCAAGATCGATACTAAGGCCATCGACAGTCTTGCCGCGGAGTTCAATACTGCGGCCAACCGATTCCAGCCGCCGTTTCGCCCCCGCCGCTTTCGTCGCGATCGCCGAAGATGCGAAGTCGCTGATGATCTTGCTATACCACTTGCTTGCGCTGCTCTCTTTGCCGGAAAACTCGTTCGCCATCGCGAGCTGAAGGATGACGTCGGGCGTCGATTCACTCTTGGGATAAGCCTTCACGAAGGCCTCTAGATCCTTTACCCACTGCCCTTGGATTTTCACAAAGTCCGCATTCGGTTTCTGCAGTTTTTGGCCGTATTCCGCGGTCATGTGGTGGAACTTGACGTATGGCACAAGGCTGGACGCGTCTTTGTCCTTCGCCAACTTGCTCATCATCGATTCGAGCCGCTGGATCCCCTTGGGATACTCGCCCGACTGAACCGCCGCGCTAACCGTATCCGCGAATTGACGGACCCAGTTCATGCGGTCTTCTAGCTTCGTTGCTTGCGCGGCAATCTTCTCAAGCACGTCCGCACGACTGCGATTGAGCGTCGCTAGCGTTGCCGTTGACGTCGTCGCGGCCGACTGCTCGTCGATCTTCTCAAGTTCATCGAGCAACTTCTGCAATCCAGCGTTGATATTTCCCGACGATCCCTCGACCACATCCGGAGCGCGCTCGATCGAAGCGTAGAAGAAGCCCGCCGAGGATTCGCTCTTGGGAAGGTCCACGATCCGCCAGCTATCACTCACTCGAACCAGCGTGCCGATCGAGACCTGTCCGTGCTTGCCGTCGGTCTCGATGATCGCGGCAGCGTGGTCATAAGCCAGTAAGTCCGCCGTTGCACCATCTGTCCCAGCCGGGATGATGCCAGGACGTGTGGCACCGAATTGTAGCCATTTGGCGTTGCTCGCTACCATCTTTTGGGTCTTCAGCAGAGAATCGAAGTCCCTCCGCGTTGTTGCCAGTCGCTCGCGGAGGTCTTTTTCCAGTGTCTTCCCCACGCCCAAAGCTTTGAGTTCCTCGGTTGACAACAGAAGCCGTTGAAACCGCTTTGCGTCTTTCGTGCTCAAGGCGGCGATCACCTCAGCCGCAGCCTCTTCGGGAGAAATAACCTTCCAACTGTCGATACTTCCGTCCTCATCACGATCCAAGCCCCATCGCGACCCGCCCGTGCCAAGCCACCGATATTGATCCGCCTTCCCGTTGAAGTTGGCATCCACGTCGCGATAGACTTCGAGCCCGTCTTTGTAGTAGCTCCACTGGTCGAGCTTGTTGTCGTTGTTGGTGTCGAGAAACCGTCGCAGCAATTGTCCCGATTCGCCTCGTATCACCCACCCTGAGCCGCCTGACTTGGCAGCCTCGATCTTGCACTTCTTGACCTGTTCTCCCAGTGGAGTGTTGTATCCGATGCCTTGTTGAACCGGCTTGAGTCCTATCGCTTGATCGACGGTCGGTGCCGCCTCGCCAGGCGCAGCGACCGCGATTTGCATCCAAACGGCTAACCCGAGGCATAACGGCATTCTTCGCATTGTCTCATTCTCCAATTCATTTCAGCCGAAACGAACCAACCGACATCGGCATCGGTCTGTATTTCGACACGCAGGCCCCGCCGGAATGACGAAAAATAGGAAGACTTTTCGGATTTTGACGGCTCGGAAACGTCCTGCATCTACAGCGTCGGAATGCCGATGACGGAAACATCTCACGGATTTCGGTCGCCTATTTCGCGGGTTTGACAGTGGGAATGTTGTGCCTAGAATGGTGGATTCGCATGAGATCGGGCGTGTAGCTCAGTTGGTTAGAGCGCGTCGCTGATAACGACGAGGTCCGAGGTTCGAATCCTCGCACGCCCACTCCGGAAATGACCAAGCCCGAATGACCAATGACCAAATTGGGCTTCCTTCGGCTAGTCATTAGGATTTGGTCATTCCGGTCTTCCGGCTCGGGGACGTAGCTCAATTGGGAGAGCACCGCCCTTGCAAGGCGGGGGTTGTCGGTTCGAGTCCGATCGTCTCCACTGCTCGTTCAGGGCACGCGAAAGCGTGTCCTTCTTCGCTTTCTTGGGTCTTGGTCATTAGGATTTGGTCATTTGCTCGACGTCCCCATTGACAGTTTCTGGAGCCCTCAGTAAATTCGTAGTTTCCCCTTGAGGGAACCTAGGCGGTAAGGAAACCGATTCCCACCGGCGACTCAAGTCCGAGTCGAACCTTCGGAACGTGTTTCCTGTCCGCTCAGGACAGATGGCTCAAAGTTGCTTTGCAACCAGCGGCCATTCGATCTTTGACAATTTGGTTGTAAAGTAGATGGCATCTTCGTGAGAACGGAGTTGGCGGAGTGGGACTTGTCCCGTGAAGGCAGCTTTGGTTCTCGCTAGATAAACTAAGTTCTCTTAGTTAAGCGACGAAGACAGATTTAATGAGAAATCGTTACTGGATTTGTAGTGCCACGTAAGGCGGAAATGCAAAACCGTCTTACACGAATCTCAAGACGAGAGTTTTGGATTTAAGTGGTCAAGCTACTAAGGGCGCACGGGGGATGTCTTGGCATTGGAAGGCGATGAAGGGCGTGGAAGTCTGCGAAAAGCCCGGGGGAGTTGACAAACGAGCGTTGATCCTGGGATCCCTGAATTGTTCCTGCACTGAATACATAGGTGCGTGGAGGCGAACCTGGTGAACTGAAACATCTAAGTAACCAGAGGAAAAGAAAGAAAAATCCATTCCGTCAGTAGCGGCGAGCGAAATCGGAATAGCCCAAACCTCGGGGGTTTTCCCCTGGGGGGTTGTAGGACTCTCAATATGGGAAGCAGTTAGGTAGTAGAACGGCTTGGAAAGGTCGATCACAGAGGGTGACAGTCCCGTATACGACACCAGAGCTGATACCAGAGAGCACCTGAGTAGGTCGGGTCACGTGGAACCCCGACTGAATCTACGGGGACCATCCCGTAAGGCTAAATACTCTCCAATGACCGATAGCGAACTCAGTAGCGTGAGTGAAAGATGAGAAGAACCCCTGCTAGGGGAGGAATGTGAACCTGAAACCGTGTGCCTACAAGCGGTCGGAGCCCTATGATTCGTTCAGGGTGACGGCGTGCCTTTTGCATAATGATCCGGCGAGTTACGTTTAGCGGCGTGGTTAAGTCCTTACGGGACGAAGCCCCAGGGAAACCGAGTGTTAATAGCGCGATATTGTCGTTGGATGTAGACGCGAAACCTGAGTGATCTACCCATGAGCAGGTTGAAGCGCGGGTTAAACTGCGTGGAGGACCGAACCCACTTGGGTTGAAAACCGAGGGGATGACTTGTGGGGAGGACTGAAAGTGTAATCAAACCAGGAGATAGCTCGTTCTCTCCGAAATAGCTTTAGGGCTAGCCTTGTGCCACTACAACACGGGGGTAGAGATACTGAATCGGATGGGGGCCCTTTCCGGGGTACCCCACTGAACCAAACTCCGAATACCGTGTTGACTATCACAGGAGTCAGTCTGCGTGGGATAAGCTGCGTGGTCGAGAGGGAAACAACCCAGATCGTCGGCTAAGGGCCCGAAGTCATGCTTAGTCACTAAGGAAGTTGAATTGCCGAGACAGCCAGGATGTTGGCTTAGAAGCAGCCACCATTTAAAAAGTGCGTAACAGCTTACTGGTCGAGCAGTTCTGCGCCCATAATGAACGGGAGTAAGTATGACCCCGAAGCCGCGGGTTCGATGATTCTTCGGATGATTCGAGCGGTAGGAGAGCGCTGTACATCAGATACGAGTCGGACCGAAAGGACCGATGTTGGGGTGTACAGGTGATTATGCCGGAATGAGTAACGATAAAACAGGTGAGAATCCTGTTCGCCGAAAGCCTAAGGTTTCCTGGGGAAGGCAATTCCGCCCAGGGTTAGCCGGTGCCTTAGTCGAGGCCGAAAGGCGTAGACGATGGACAGCAGGTTAATATTCCTGCGCTACCTCTGCCCTATACCGATGGAGGGACGGCGTCCGAAAAGTGAGCGGTACGAATAGAAATGTCCGTGCAGCAGACTGAGATGGTGGGATAGGAAAATCCGCCCGCGTAATTCAAGGTCTGAGGCCGAGAGCGTTTAAGTTCTCGAAGTCATTGGAAGGACGTCCAAGAAAAGCTTCTAGGTGGGTACGTAACCGTACTAAAACTGACACAGGTAGGCGAGACGAGTAGTCTAAGGCGCTCGGGAGAACGGTGGTTAAGGAACTCTGCAAAATGGCCCCGTAAGTTCGCGATAAGGGGTGCCCCTGGTGGTTCACGCTGCTGGGGGCCACAGTAAATCGGCTCCTGCGACTGTTTATCAAAAACACAGGTCTCTGCTAACACGTAAGTGGATGTATAGAGACTGACGCCTGCCCGGTGCCGGTAGGTTAAGGAAGGCGGTTATCCCTTCGGGGAGAAGCTGGCGACCGAAGCCCCGGTAAACGGCGGCCGTAACTATGACGGTCCTAAGGTTAACATTCGTGTTACGCTCAATACGCTAGCCTTAGTAAAACTTGGCTATATGCTGGAAACTCTGAGTATCCGACGGTACTTGCTTCGGCAAGTGACAATCTGATCGGTGCAGACAATCAGCAGGAAAGGCTGAGCAACTCTTTGCTCAGAATCCTCAGAGACTATACGCCAGGCAATCGAGTTTTTGCGATTGAAGAGATAGTCCGAGCTGCATGGCGACATGCAGAGGTTGGCAGAAATGACCAACCCTCGCTCAAGCACTAAGCTAACAGCCACTCGCTGAAGGCTGACCGCTTGTTCCGAGTAACAACACTGAGCGAAGTTCCTTGTCGGGTAAGTTCCGACCTGCATGAAAGGCGTAATGACAGGAGCACTGTCTCAACCACCGACCCGGTGAAATTGTAGTTGTGGTGAAGATGCCACATACCCGCGGTTAGACGGAAAGACCCCGTGAACCTTTACTGCAGGCTGATATTGGGCTGAGGTATATGATGTGTAGGATAGGTGGGAGGCTTTGAACCGGCGACGCCAGTCGTTGGGGAGCCAACCTTGAAATACCACCCTTGATGTGCTTTAGTTCTAACGTTGATTCCGTGAATCCGGACAACGGACAGTGTCAGTTGGGCAGTTTGACTGGGGCGGTCTCCTCCCAAAGAGTAACGGAGGAGCACGAAGGTTGACTAAGTACGGTCGGACATCGTACGGTTAGTGTAATGGTAGAAGCCAGCTTAACTGC
>PBSM01000279.1 GCA_002726245.1 Planctomycetaceae bacterium
CAAACCCTAGTGCTCGCTAGCTGAACAGTACGGACCAATTGATATTGATACGACGAATTGCAAAAGTTCAGTTAGTAAGTGGCGCATGCTACGAAGCAGAATCGTTGCTCATAGCCCGAGCGACCACGCCCGCGTCGAAATAGTTAATCGACATGCCGGCGTCAATGACCAACGTCTGAGCGGCGATACCCGAGGAACGGGGACTGATCAGAAAGGCCGCTGCGTTGGCCACCTCTTGGGTCTGGACTGCTTCGCCTCGGGGAATCACTTGCTCCGCGAAGAGGTACGAATTGACGTAACCTGGAATCCCAGCCGAGGCTGACGTCTTCAACAGTCCCGGTCCGACAGCGTTGAACCGCACACGAGAGAACTTGCTGAATGACTTTGTCAAGAAAGCGAGCGATGAATCGAGCGCCGCTTTGATCGGAGCCATGTATCCGTAATTCTCGCTTGCCATTCGCGTCGTAGAGATCGAGATCGTAACTACGGAAGCGTCCGGATCGAAGAGGTTCTTTAACGCGTTCGACAGGGAGATCAACGAGTAGCAGGAGATGTCCATAGCGCGAAGGAATTGACGCCTGCCAGTCTCGTGAAACGGCTTCATACCGTCTTCGTAATCGGCGAAGGCGATCGAGTGCACAAGACCGTGCACAATGCCGTGTTTGTCGGCGATCTCCGCACGCAACTGATCGATCTGCTCCGGATACTCGACATCGCAAACGTAGACATCTTTTCCTCTCAGCAACTTGGCAACACTCTCACGCCGCTCTTTCGATCGTACGACGTAAAGGACGTTCGCGCCAGCGTCTTCGAGAGTCTTGCCGATGTGACACGCAACACTTTTCCGATTGGCAACACCAATGACGAGAACCGTCTTGCCGGCTAGTTGGAGAAAGTCTGTCACTTCGCTATCTGTATGCGATTTGCGGTGTCAATGATTCTAAGCTCGAGCCCACCCGCTAGATACAAGACGATGTTGATAATCACAGCGTGGAGCAAACCGAGTACGAAGTAGGCCAGCGCGACCAAGAACGGCAATACAACCATCACGAACAATCCACCGCCAACGCCGACCAGTGCAAGCCCAACTCCGTCTTCGGCGGCCGCGCCCACAGTGGCTCCGAACAGCATAAGTCCAGAGCCATAGAAGAGTCCACCGATCAGGCCCAGCAGAAAGCCAGTAATTCCCATAACTTTGGCGAACGAAAAGATGCCAACATTGGTGAGGCGTTGCATTTAGTTCTCCCACGTAGAGTGAAGGGCCGTGAGGCTCATTCGCCGTTCGTCATCGTGCAGGCAAAGTCGAATCGTACTGCGAGCTTTTCGTTGCACGTCACCTTTGCTTGTAGGAAAAACGCGTCGCCAAGTCGTTCGTTCAGTTTTACCGACATCTCGATTGTGTCGCCAGGCTTCACCATCCTCTTGAATTTGACGTCATTCAGGCGAGTCGCGACGGGGACACCGCTGCCCTCCTCGACGAACTTCGACAACAAGATCGCACCCGCCTGCATGCCGGCTTCGCAAAGGATCACGCCGGGCACAATCGGCTTCTCCGGATAATGTCCTCGGAAAAAGAACTCCTCCGCGCGAAATGACTTTCGGCAGACAATTGCGTCGTCGGTCTGCTCGATGATCTCATCAACCAACAGCATCGGCGGCCGATGCGGAATCGCGGAAGTAATCTCGTTGGTCATTGCCGGCCTGTTCGTGCTTCTCAAAGGAACGAGTGATCTTTAGACACGATCATCTTCGCGACAGCAAGGCGCGAGGCCGTCTAAACCTCGACCGTCAACTCAGGACGCAATAGACGCTGCTTCATCGCGATTCCATTTGGTGCGGAGAAGCCACCGATCGCACCTCCCGCTGCGACGACACGGTGGCACGGCACAATCAAGGGGAACCGATTGGTCGCCATCACACGCCCGACGGCACGTGCCGCACCGGGGTGTCCCGCAACCTCAGCCAACTCGCCGTAGCTGCGGGTCTCGCCGATGGGGATTCTGCGGCAGCATTCTGTGACAGCCTGTTGAAAGGCCGTCATGTGGCTGACATCCAACGTAACGTCTTGGAAATCGTCATCGCGGTTCCCGGCTGCATATGTTTGGAGTCGTTTGATGATTCGCTGCTCCTGCCGCCGCTCAGACGAGGGCAACTCGGGATAATCGAGCTTTCGCCAAGCCTCCTGTGCCGAATCGTGCCCGAATGTCAGCCGCGCCACTTGGCCGGCCTTCCAGGCCATTGCGGTCCACCCCAGATCGGTGGGAAATGCGACAACTCGAATACGTTTTTGATCGGAAGTCCTAGCCATCGATCAGGTTCCCGCGTAGGATGAAGAAGTCATGGCAAATTGCTTTCAGGTCACGTCTTACGTGCCGTTTGCCGGCCGCTTTGACACCCTTCGGCGGGTCATTCTATACTAAGGCCCGCATCGCACAACTCATCAGCGTCGGGCGGCGCGACACGCAAAGATCATCCTCCGAAAGGAGCCCTTGATGCAGAGCTATGATGCCTTCAGTGACGATTATTACGTCAATATGACACTCAACACAGAGATGGATCTCCCACAGAATCGCGAAACTCTCCTGCACTTCTTCGAGCAGATCCGCAAACAGTACCCCGCCATGCGGAACTTCTACAATCGAGACAGCGGCGAGTTCGTCCTGGAGGAGGACAAGGATCGCGGGAATTACCGCTGGGCAGCCGTCGAGACTCGGCGAGTTTGCTCGGGGCAGGTCAATCCAGGTTCTGTGGAACAGGCGATTGAACAACACCGTCGAGTGCTCGAACAGGCTCCCTATGCGTTGTCGATCAGCCCGATTGATTGCGAGTCGCTCAATGTCATGTACGGCTTCGACTTTACCTACCGCGGCAACCACAACGAGTTGCTAATGGAAGCACTAGGAGTCAGTCCAGCCTTCGAACGCATGAGCGAAATCGAAGGTGCCACCGTGATCTGTAACGAGCCATCTCTTCAAATCGCCTTGGACGGGGACTGTCGAACTCAATGTCGCGTGAGCGTCGAGACACGTACGACAGCGTACCACGTCCGCACAGGTGAGTTTCCCGAAGAGCAACTGAGCGTCTACCTCACCGCTCGCCGCTACGGCAGCCTCGACTCAACCGAGAGTTTCGAGTCGGCGATGCTTCAACTGGCAGAGACCTGCGAGGAACTCGTTGACAAGTATGTGATCGATAGCATCCTTCGGCCGTTGCAACAGACGATCGCCATCAAGTAACTCAAACTGAAAAAGGCGAGTCAGAAAGGGGACTGGCTCCGTGCCCGCCAAGGCCCGAAATGTCGGTCAACGGTAACGGCACGGTGCCTGTCCCCTTTGCTTGCGGGCCACGGCGGACCCCGCTGGTCCGTCGTGAAAGTGGACCGGCACCAAGCAGCGAACCACTGCGGCGGGTCGAGGAAGGCCATGACCTTCATCTGGCGCCACACTGTGAACAAGACAATGGGGCCACTTCATAAGCCCGCTTGATCAGCATCGCCCACGTCTGGCTACTCGTTGGGTTTGTGACGCGCAACCCGCCATACGAACGTGCTTGGATGTTGAAGTACATTGACCGGCCTTGGATCGCAGATACGACATACACACGAAGCAGGCTAAAATGGGACTGCTTGGATGGAATGAAACTCTGCGATAGGCTGCCAACAATGATCAATCGGTTTCTGCAAAATCGTCGCGTCTGGGATCTGCGCAGCCGAGCTCGAAATGACGCCAGATACTCCTACACGCCGGAGAAAGATTGAAGCATCAGCGGGATTGCCTGATCCAAAGAGTGGTTGAACAGTCCATTGATGGCCTATTTGCTTGATTGATGAGAGCGGCGAGGTATGCCAAGAGGCTTCAACCGAATCAGATTTTGAGTCGCGAGGAGAAGGCTAGGAGTCGCGAGTGTCGGCGACACTACAGATCGCTCTCTGCATAGCTTTGGCAGACAATTGGCGAAACAGCTGCTGTTTTTTTCTCAGCCAAGGGTATCCGAGGTAGCCCCACCAATGCTCTGGTCGCGAGAAGGCGGCCTGGTCGTACCAGACCGAACCGTCGGCGCGCCGCAATTCTACGGCGAAGCATTCTTCGCCTCTCATTGCATGAGTCGGAAGCGTGCCATAGGCAAATCCGAAGCGTGCCACGCGGTCAGAATCGTTGCCATTCTGTTCCTCGATCGTATAGACGATTCGACACGCATTGAGCGACCAGAGAAAACCGACTCGAAACGCCACAGCGACGGTGGAACCGGATTCGATCGGAATATCCGGCCAATAGAGCTCCGCTATTTCCGGCGGGAACATCTTCCACTGCTGAACGGCGATCCTGGCGTGCTCGCATGTCTCCCTTCCGTATCCCAGGCACACACGCTAAAGAGCTCGTCGCATATCGTCGTTGCTCGAACCTTGGCGGACGTCACAGCGCACATCGAGCTACTCGCCGCCAACCAAGAACTGCACGACGTTGAAGAGTGTCTTCCGAAGTTGCAAAGCGCCGCTGATCAGGCTTGTGACGCAATTCGCAGTTGGCTGAACGCAGATCGCAGTTGAAGTTGCGAACTACAGGGCGCGCCCGTAGGGTAGAAAACTGAGCCGAACTCCAACTGCCGTCTCTTACTTAGAACGTGTTTCGAAATAGGTTTTAGGAGACACTCCAACTCGAATCATCCCATCGGTTTTGTGTGCGGCGGAGGTTTCTTACTGCACGGGATCATGCGTTTGTTGACGCAGCTAAAGCTCTCGCCGGATTGTTCAACAAACTGGTAAACCACAGCGGCCAAGATGGAGTTCATTTCTTCGGCGTGTAGCCCTCCTTGGGCGTCCCGTCGTCGTTAAGCTTGTCGGCACTCCAGAGCATTCCACGGGCAACGACGTCAAGGTAGATTGGCACTTCCATCGTTTCGTTGTGATGCCCAATCGTGGTCCCGAAAGTCCGCGTCGAACCATGCGTGCTGACCCAAATGTTGACCTGCCGGGCGACCTTGGGATCATCCTTCTTGTAACCCTCGGCCAGCGGCGTCGTGTTCTCGATCACCTTCGTGTGGTAGAGCTCGCCCTTGGGCGTCTCCCACTCGTTTGGCACGCCGACAAGGATGGGATGGTCCCTAAGCTTCCGGACGACGTAGGGGAAGTGCGGGCCATGGCGGACCGAGTGAATCCCCGTCAATTTTTCCCACTCGCCGGACAGGTCCTTGCGATAGGTGTGCATGGCACAGTGAATCACCACGACTCCCACGCCAGCGTCCTGATGCTCCTTGACAATCTGGGCGACTGTCTTCTCAGCTCCCTCTTCGATGTCCTCCAGGCAGCCGTTGTAGATCACCACATCATAGCCCGCCGCCCAGTCCTTCGTGAGGAAGAGCTCGGGGACACCTGCTTTGGTCTTCTTTCCTTTCCAGGTAGTCCATGTGATGTTGGCCCGTGCTGAGAGGCCCTCGCGAAGGATGATTTCCTGAGTTGTGTAGTCGTGATAGCCGCCACCTGTGACGTAGAGAACCTGGAGGGGCTTGGGCTGTGCCTGCAGGCACAGCAACGAGAACAATAAAATCGCCGAGTGCATCGCCGGCCTCCCGTCAAGAAAAGTGAGAAATAGGTGAGTAAGGTGACCGCTACGAAGTGCCTCTTGCCTTCTGGGGCACGCTATCAAGCAGCCGTAGGACAGAGCACAACTGTCTGATACGAATCCTAATCTCCCGTTGGCCACATGCAACACTCCAACCGATTCTCTGACTTCAGATCATAGAGTTCAATCCCATTGGTTCCTTTGTTGTCCACGGGTTGCGTATGGCATTCCTTTCCCCAACTTCAGACTTATCCTCCAGCATCACTCGCTGCAGCCTGACACTGAGATCGAGTTGATGGAGTGCCCATCGCTGCTGTGCGTTGAGCTAACGCGCCCGGACATGCGTGGAGCTATTGCCCGTAACGTGCCTGCAACTCAGCAATCTGCCTCCAACACGAAGGCCACTTCCGCACGCGGCCAGCACGTTCTCGCTTGCGAACTTGGCTCGGATCGCCGATACTTCTAGGAGATGCTGGATTCCGAGTGCGACAATCTCTTTGAAGTTCCCGTGTTCCAGCTGCATTCCAAACATGTGTCGTTTCACGTGGTACAGCGTAGTTCGACAGCGCCACTTTGGGTTGAAGCTAGGCAGGGATAAACCGTTACCAATTCATCGTTTAACCGCAAGCCGTCCCTGAAAGAGTTTGAACTTGAGGACGGTCTCCGGACTTTTTAACACAGATGCATTTCGTTGTGGTTACGTACCTACCACGCTTAAGCCTGGGAAGCTTGTTTCTTAACGTTCAGGTTGTCTGCAACGGTCTACGCGATGAACCGACGAGTGAACTCGATAGACAACAACTGCCGGCGTTCGTTCATGGTCTTTGTCGGGGTCTTACAGACGTTCTTGTCAGGGCGTCTGCACCCAAGCCATCCCTTCGTGAATCCCGCTCCCTACCCGGCCGCCGCGTCATTCAGGTTCAGAGAAGACGGATCGTTCGTCAAGATGGAAGCATGGAGCAGGAGAGACCTTCCTTCATGCCGCCCGAGTTATAATAATCATCCTGAATCCTCGAGTCACTCGAACTCTATTGCCGGAAGCATCTCATGAGCCGAACGATCCAGCGCCGCCAGTTCGTCAAAGCCTCAGCTGCACTCGCAGCCGGTTGCATCCTGCCGTCGCCACTCCGGGCTTTCGCGCCGAATACCCGACTGAGAACGGCTCATGTCGGAGTCGGTGGAATGGGCGGAGCCGACCTGAAGTCGGTTTCGTCTCATGCGGGAGTCGAAGTTGCGGCGCTATGCGATATCGACTCAAACATCCTCAAGAAAGCCGGTGCGACGTTTCCGAACGCTCGCACGTTCCAGGACTATCGCGAAATGATTTCCGAGATGGGCGACACGATTGACGCATGCGTCGTGTCCACACCCGATCACACACACGCTCCGGCGGCGATGACCGCCATGAAACACGGCAAGCCGGTCTACTGCCAGAAGCCGCTGACGCACGAGGTCTTCGAAGCACGCCAATTGCGACTGGTCGCTGAGAAGAAAGGGCTTGTCACTCAGATGGGCATTCAGGCGAGTGCCGGGCTGCCGTACCGCCGGGCGACTCAGATGATTCAGAGCGGTGTAATCGGCAAGGTCAGCCGAGTCCTGGCGTGGTCGTATAAGAACTGGGGCTACGACGGTCCAGCTTTCACGAGTTCCGACGACGTCCCGGAGAACCTCGATTGGAGTCTCTGGATCGGCACAGCTTCTATGCGTCCGTATAAGAAAGGCGTCTATCACCAGGGATCGTGGCGGAAGCAGATCGACTTCGGAACGGGCACGCTCGGCGACATGGGCGTCCACATTTTCGACACGCCGTACCGAGCCCTCGCGCTGACGTATCCGACGTGGGTCGAGACGACCTGCCGAAAACCAACCGGCGTAGGGCACCCCGAGAAGAACATCGTCGAGTACGAGTTTCCCGGCACGCAATACACCACCGACACGATGCGCTGGACCTGGTACGACGGAGCGGACGCGCCACCATCGACTGACGGCCTCGGCGTGCCGGATGGTCTGAAGCTGCCTGGCCAGGGTTCACTCTTTGTCGGCGAGCAAGGCACCATGCTGCTGCCACACTCTTCCGAGCCGCAACTCTTCCCCGAGGGCAAGTTCAAGGACGCAAAACGTCCGGACCTTGAACCGCGAAATCACTACCATCAGTGGGTCGATGCGTGTCTGGGCAAAGGCGAAACCAGTTCGCATTTCGGTTACGCCGGACGCCTGACCGAAGCTCTGCTTCTGGGAGTCGTCGCCAACCGCTTTCCCGGCCAGAAGCTGATGTGGGACGCCGAGAACTTGAGCGTCACGAACTTGAAAGAAGCCAACGCCCTCCTCAAGCGTACTCCTCGCGAAGGTTTCCAGGTCGTTGGGCTCTGACGGGACGAGGTTTGTGCATGCACCGCGAATAGCGATCCACGATTCGAGAAGACAACATGATTGCGACGACAAGCGACCGACGCTGACCATCAGGGAACCCAAACGCGGTGTCAACCGATCGGTCCGCCGAGTTTTGATCGGTATGGACGATTGTTATTCCGGCTTGGATGTCGCGAGTTTTACCGTCACGGCGAACTTCGACTTTGACGGCGTATCTGCCGGTGACAATCTCTCGTCGCGTTTCAAGAGGTTGAGCGACGGCGTTTTTGAGTTCCAGGTGATGCAAGAAATAAAATCGCTTGCTGGGGGCACCATCACGGTTTCCATAAAGGATCGCCAAGGCAACCTCTCAAGGATCGAACGAACATTTTCCGTGAAGCAGTAGGCACGTCACCTTCCCTTTCTTCGACGTCTACCATGTGCTGCCAGTTTATCGCTCTCGCTTTGTTCGTCTCTCTGAGATTGTCTTCGGCCCGAGGCTGATTATTAGCTCGTCCTTCAACTCTAGACTTGAGTGTGCTAGGGCACTTGAGGTCAGTTCCCGGTGCCCTGCGACTCAGTGGGAGATACAGTACAGTTGCTTGACGCCACGCAACAACAGTCGATCTTCCACAACGGCCGCTGAACTCCAGAACATGTCGTCGAGTTTGTTGGTCGCTAGGACTTCCAACTTGGGACCGGCAACAAGCACGAAGGTCTGTCCCGTTTCGTCCATGCAAAAGACTTTGTCTTCGTTCGCCCAAGGTGAAGCCGTAAAGTTTGCGGCACCAGGCAAACGCTGTCGGTAATGCTGCTGCCCTGTCTTGGCGTCGTAGCAGGCGATGATGCCTCCGTGCTGCTTGAGTGTGTAGAGGCAACCCTGATAGAGCAACGGAGAAGCCAGCTCTGGAGAGGTGCCTCGGACGCTCCAGGCGATGGCCGAAGCGGCATCGTCGCTTTGACTCGATATGTCACCCCGAGCACCGGCGCGGATGGCGACAAGTTCCTCGCTGCTACCCGTTGACCGAGTGACCTACCCTACATACAGCCGTTCGTCGTCGGCAACAGGCGTCGTTGCGCAGCGGCCATGGGCGTTCATCTCCCACAGCAGCTCGCCCGTCTCCGGTTTGTACGAGCGTACCTTGTTGCCCCCGCCAGTGATCAATTCAGTCCGCAGACCGTTCGGCCAGATAAAGGGAGTGGACCAATTCGATTTTTCATCGCGCGCCACACGCCACAACTCATCACCAGAAATCTTGTCAATCGCAACCAAGAATGATGATTCTTCAGAGTCAACCTGAACAAAGAGCTGCGTGCCATGCAAGACAGGCGAGCTTCCCGTGCCCCAGCCGTATTGCATCGGATACGAGCCCAGCTCTTTTTCTACAGGAGTTAGCCGTCCAGGCCGTAGCAGAACAGCCCCGTCATACCAAAGTAGGCAATCAGGCGTTGACCATCGGTCACCGGCGTTTCGGAGGCATGCGTGTTGCTACGATGGATTGGAATACTAGGCCGCCCCTCCCAGGCCCAGCTTCTCCGGCCTGAGGCAGCTGCTGTTCATCGGTGATCGCCGATGTCACGAATATCTTGTCACCCCATACGACTGGCTGCGACCAGGCAACACCTGGTAGTTTGACGCTCCAGGCAATGTTCTGGCCGACGCCCCAGTGAGTCGGAAGTTTCGCACTCTCGCACACGCCGCCATGTGGTCCCCGAAACTGCCCCCACTCCGCGGAAACAAATCCAGGCGTGAGGATCGCGGCAACTAGCATCATCGTTGTCACAAGGTTAGCACGCATTCGGGCTGCCTTTCACGTCATGGGTGCGTTTACGCTGTCCAACATATTAACCGGCCAGTCGCGTCAGATGCTACGACACTGTCTCGACTTCCGGCACTAGAACTTGAGCCGATGACGGCGTGTTAATGATTCAGCCACATTCCGAATCGCTGGATGACGGGCCTTTCACGCGAGTTTTCTTCGATGCGGGTAGAACGATTCCGCCGCGTCCTCATAGAACCACCCCATTAGGAGATTGGGGAATGTGAGCACATCGTTCGCCGCTCGATTCACACGAGTGTGTACGTCTCGAACTGATGATCGCAGGGAGTTCCGCGTGTCACGTGCATACGCCGCTCGCTCGGCTCGATGATTAGGGCGAAGACCGTCACCCAGAATCCGTTGACGGGATCGTCGTTCACGTGGCGGCAGATCGAAGTTGGGTGCCCGTCGTGATCGCCTAAGATCGACTTCAACGCGTCAATCTCTCCGCTCACCGATCCCACCAAGCTGTCGATCTGCCGCTTGCGGGAATGCGACTGGATCAGTTCAGGAAAGTCGTCGTTGACTGAAAGTAGATCCGGATGAACGCAGTGATTCGTGTGCGTGATTGCGCCGAAGTCTTCCGGACGGAGCACGTGGACGTCGTCGATTGTCACCTCAAGATCGGCTGGGCCGTCGGGAGTCGCAAGCATGATGTTGACCGGAATCGCGCGATGAGCCCGTCGCACGGACTCAACAGCCTTGTCGAGTGAATCAGCCTCAAAGAGTTCCCGTAACGTGAAATAATGCGGCACGCCGACCGCGCGACTCGGGGCGGGTAGTGTGTTCACACACGCTCCTATTCCGGTTTCGCTGAAGCCCATGTACGAGATCAGTCCAGCCTGAGTACACGACATGCTGGCCGGCCCCCCCTGGGGCCGCCGTGTCAGGACGATCGTAAACTCGTCAAGCACGGGATCATTGTCCCAGGTCTGAGCCACAACTGGGCTGGTCGTGGCGGATGATTGAATCGCGAACGACGTGCATCCGCCTTCTTTATCGGGTGTGAATTGATTGCGTACCTGGAGCAGCATCAGTTCGTCCAGCGTAACGCCCGCGGCTTCCGCAGTGCCCCGAAGTTCTTCCACGAGATCCGGCCGATACTTCTCTGCGAACTCGGTGCTCTGGCGCGCAGTGTCGAAAGCTCGCTCACGCGAAACAACAATAGTCTTGTTGACCCGCTCCAGCGCAACTTCGCAAAAGCCGCGAGTCTCCTCACGGGCCGCCTCGCCAATCTGCCGCCCCACTTCTCGCGGCGATCCGCTGACTTCGATTTCCCGATAACGCGTCGGCTTACTCATAATGCTGGTGCCATCCCGCTTTGATCACCCTTCAATGTTATCGGTGACTCTCAGACCAGCCAAGCCGTGCCAATACTCGGGGAAAGATGCGCTGGTCGGTAGCGAACATACTGGCAGCGTGAATACCAAGGGTCTTTGTTGAAAGTGATCGAAGAATTATGGGCACAATTAAGATGATCTTGGCTCTTGCTGCCGTGTTGGCAAGCACGCCAAAAAAGACTGGGAATTGCGTCAGACGGAGGCTTACCTGACGAAGTTGGGCTAACCGACGGCAAATGGCATCACTGGCCGTAACGATCGATCAGGACTCTGCTGACGGCAAAGTCACCGGACGGCTATTCGTTGACGGACAACCCGGCAACAAGGCTGTCATGGACGATCAGTCCCAACGCCGCATCGCGTCGTGAGCAATGAAGAACTGGCGCGCTAGCACCAAATGGAATTCGGGTGAATTTGTATAAACTCTGAAAGCGTAAAACTTCAATGTGAACGCACCCTTGGTCAAATTCCGTTTAGTGCTAGTGTATGTCCGCAAGTAGGCTCTACTCCCGGCGCGATAGCCGAAATCCCTTGAGAGCCAGCCGGCAGTGCCATTCGTGTCACACATTTCCTTTTTTCCTTGCAAGAACGTGTTCGTGGGCGGATACTGTCCGACATGATCAAAACCCATTTGTTGTTTTTGTCCCTGTTCTTTTCCTCGACTGCCGACGCTGCGGATTGGCCGCAGTTCCGTTTCGGCGCCAATCGCGGCGCGGCCTCGCCGGAGGCGTTGCCGGCCCAACTGCACCTGCAGTGGGTGCGCGAGTTTGCCGCGCCGGACCCGGCATTCCCGGACGAGGTGCGGCTGCGCTACGACGCCACGTACGAGCCGGTGGTGATGGGCGGGGCGGTTTTCGTGCCGTCGATGGTCAGCGACAGCGTGACGGCACTGGACACGGCGAGCGGCGCAGTGCGATGGCGGTTCTTCACCGGTGGGCCGGTGCGGTTTGCGCCGGTGACCACGGAAGAACGGGTGTACTTCGGGTCGGATGACGGGCATCTGTATTGCGTCGGCGCGGCGGACGGGAAACTGCGTTGGAAGTTTTACGGGATGCCCGCTGGCCGCACGGACCGCAACCTGCTGGGCAACCGCCGGCTCATCCCCATGTGGCCAGTGCGCGGCGGCCCGGTGCTTGATGCGGGCGTGATTTATTTCGCGGCCGGGCTGTGGCCGGAGGAGGGCATCTTCATCCACGCGGTTGACGCGAAAACCGGCCGCGCCATCTGGACGAACAGCGAAAGCGACCAAGTTGCCAAGGGCAACCTGGATCATGGCGTGGAGCAGTTGATGGGGCTTTCGCCGCAAGGTTACCTGGCGGTGGTGGACGGCCGGCTGGTGGCGCCGTGCGGCACGCAACTGCCGGCGGTGTTTGACTTGAAGACCGGCGAGCTGGGCCAATACACGATGGGCTGGGGCGGGCGCACGGGCCTGCCGAAGGGGACGTGGTTTGTGGCCGGCTCGGGACAGTACCTGGCCCACAGCGGCGACCTTTATGACATGCGGCGGCCCAATGACGAGAAGTTCGCCGACTCGCGTGGCCGGCCGGATTTCAAGAGCAAGCTCTACCCGGCAGGCTTCACGCGCATCCAGATTGACCCGACCAACCAGAAATTCCTCGGCGACTTCCGGCGGCCCGTGCTGTCAGCGGGCACGATGTTTTACACCGACAACGGCATCGTCGCGGAGGACCTCACGCAAGTGAAGCTGGAGCCGCGCACGGCGGAGCCGCGACGCAAGGACGACCAGTACCCCGATAAGTGGCGCGCGAGTTTCCCGCGTCGCTGGAAACTGTCCACCGACCTGCGCGTGCGCATCCAGGCCGGTGACCGACTATACGCCACCGGCCCCGGCAAGGTGGCGGCCATCGACCTGCCGGCGGCGGGCGGCCAACCAAGAATCTCGTGGCAGGCCAGCGTCGATGGCGAGCCCGTGAGCGTGGTGGCTGCCAGTGGCCGGCTGTTTGTCACCACGCGCGAGGGCCGGCTGTACGCCTTTGGCGCGAAGGACATTGCCGAGCCAGTGGTGCACGCGACACCTTCAGCCCCGGCCGGGAGTGTGGCGCAGCAGGCCGCGGCCATCGCGGAGGCAACCCGGGCGACTGGCGGCTATTGCCTCGCGCTGGGCTTGAAGGACGGCGCGCTGGCCGAAACTTTGGCCGCGCAATTTACCGTCATCGCCATCGACCCCGATGCCGCCAAAGTGGACGCCCTCCGCCGCCACCTGCACGCGCGCGGCATTTACGGCAGCCGAATCTCGCTGCATGTCGGTGCCCCGTTAACCCATTCGCTGCCGCCCTTCCTCGCCAGTCTGGTGGTCACGGAAACCGCTGAGATTTTCGCCGCAGAGGCCGGCGTGGCGGCGTTGCCGAGAGTTTTCCACACTCTGCGCCCGTACGGCGGCACGGCGTGCCTGCCCGTGGCCAAGGCGGACCGCGAGGCATGGACGCAATCCGCCGCCGATATCCAGACAGCGCAGACCAGCGAGGCCGGCCGCTGGCTGCTGCTTGCGCGCACTGGCGAGTTGCCGGAGGCCGCTGACTGGTCGCACGCCGGCGGCAACGCCGGCAACACCGGTGCCTCGGAGGACCGCTACCTGCGCGGGAAGCTGGGGTTGTTGTGGTACGACGGGTCCATCCGCTGGAACCGCCAACCCGGCAAGACCGAGGTGCGCGTGGCTGGTGGCCGCATCTTCGTGCGCGCAGACCGCATGCTCGCTATCGATGTCTTCACCGGCCGCCGCCTTTGGGACCGCCCGCTGCCCCAGGCCGCCGGCGCCGGCGCCGTGGGCGAGTTCGTGGCGATCGAGGACGCCATCTACGTTGCCGCCGGCCGCGCCTGCCTCGTGCTCGACCCCGTCACCGGCGAACAGCGCGCCCAGTTCCCCATGCCGGAGAACATCGGCGGCTCGCTCGTCCATGTGCGGCTCTGGAAAGACTCGCTGGTGGGCCAACTCGGTAAAAACATCATCTGCCTTGACCGGCAGACCGGCGTACTGCAGTGGTCCTTCACCGCCGCCCGCGAGCAACTCAGCCTAGCCGTGGGCGGTAGCCGTGTCTATGTCGCCGAACTCATCAATAGCCGCCGCGGCGAGACAGTGGAAGAGAGCGGCGTCAAGACCAGCGCCCTTGACATCCGAACCGGAAAAACATCCTGGCAGGCACCAGGCGGCACGCCCGTCCGCTACAGCGAGCCGCACGGCCTGCTACTCACCAGCACCGCCATCTTCAATGGCATCGACGGCACGGTCCACCGCAAGGGCGGTGGCACCGGCTTCATCGCCGGCGACAACCTGCTCCTGGGCGGGCCGGACAACTTTGTCATGCACCACCTCACCAGCGGCGTGCAAGTGGCTGACCCGCTTAAGTGGTATCGCCGCGGCTGTACCGCGCTTCGCAGCAGCCCGTACCTCGTTACCACGCGCTACCGCGGTAACGCCGCCTACATCGACCTGGACACGCGCGAATTCCATCCGATCTGGAACCTCCGTGGCGCCTGCAGCAACAACATCTTCCCCGCCGACGGCGTCCTCAGCGTCCCCAACCTCTCCGGCGGCTGCACTTGCAACTACACCCCCACCTCCATGGCCCTCGTCCCGCGCGGAGTGCTGCAGCCAGTGAAAAAGGAATAACGGCCAACCGAAAAGCTGGCCCGCCACACTTCGCCGAATACGTCTATTGTCCCTACCGAAAACTCCGTCGAGGTTGTGGTCAAGGAGTTTTCGGTAGGGACAGGGGTCGCCTCGAGTTTCACTGGCTGAAAAGGCGATTGGTGTGCTGGTCCACCGATTCTTTACGACACTTCTGAGGGGATCGATACGCCAAGATCCCCACCCGGACTGGTTGTAAAGAACCGCTGGACGAGCACAGCGTCCGCCATTGCCAGGCAAAGCGGTTGAGGTTAACGACGCTTTAGCGCCTTCACACCCGACCATGTGCCTTGGAAGGGAACGAACGTCTTGATGTAGGTAAGGAAGACGTGGTCTTTAGATGTCGCGAGCCTCCAGACACCGAGTTTGTTCTTTGGCGCGCCGAAGTGATTGACGAGGCGAGGGCTTCGCGGTTTGGATACATCGACAACTTGCAGTTCACTGTCGCCGGCCGATAAGTAAACCAGCTTACGTTTCGAGTCGAACGACAGTTGATTCGTATGCCCGGGACTGTTGAGCCAGAGGTTCTGCAGCGTGTGAGCGTTCCACGGGTTCCACCAGCCTATCTGGCGTATCTCGCGAGGATTTGAGATGTCCAAAATCTCTAAGCCAGCGTAGTCGATAGCGATGTAGGCTCGGTCGCCATCAAGGCCGATGTTGTTGTACGCTTGCTGTTTCCGCGCCATCGCCATGTTGATGTATCGGCCGATTTCGACGGGTTGGGTACGGTCCTTCACGTCGAGCACTCGCAAGCCGCCGGCGTCGTTGGCAACGAACAAAAAGTCATCCCGGATCGCCAACCCGCGTGAGTTCGGATGCTGAATGCGCCCCGGATTCTGCCGTGGGAAGTCGATGTTGGGTTGAATCGTCGATAGCAGACCGATGCGCGAATGATCTGTGATGTCGAAGATCATCACTCCTGCCGACATCGCGCCCAAGTGGGCGAAGCCTCCATCGGACACGACCGCGGCACTGCCTTGGAGCTTCTGATCAGACCGCCACGCGGAAAGCACCTTGGGCCGTCGCGGATCTGACACGCTGACGATCGCCAGACCCGCGTGTTTCGTTCCTGACGCCGCAAAGTGCCCTCCGAGAGCAAGCAGCAATATCTGGCCGTTCTGTGACAGGTTCATCACATCCATCTGCTTAAGGCGATCGATACCGACGTTCGCGACATCTCGTGGAGTTGCGGTGGAGATATCAAGCACACCCAGTCCGCCACTCTTCAACGCCACGTACAAGTAGGGACGCTGACGTTGATCAGCGATCGCGGCTATTGGAAGATGCGGCCGCGTATCGAACTCCCAAGCGAGTGGCAACTCCGCAGGCGCGGCGTAAGTCGTTGTGAGAACAAGACTCGCTTGAGCGGTGGTGATACCGATCCAGCGTACTGTGTTCATGCCTCGTCAGTTATCAAGTGCCGGCTGTAGAAGTCGGGGCATTTTGGCATCACGAAGCGGACGCGCCAGAGTTCCATCGGTTCGAGAGTGATCGGTATCTTACCGTCCCAGTGGATCGCGCGTCTTCCTTGCTCAGACAGAAGTTCAATGGCGCCGGGCGTGGCTTAAGAGACATACCGTCCGCAACGGATGAATATTTCGCGCGACTCGTGGGTCGTTATCGACGAGAAACACCAAGTTGATCGAGCAGCCACTAGTTGTCGTGCTGGTGGCCGCAATCGCCGCACACGGTCAGGATGCGCGTCCAAGCGACACAGCAAAAGCGAGCCGGGCGATGTGACCGAGGGGTTTTAGTGCGAACAAAACCCCGCCGGGCGGACCCGCGGGAACAACGTGTGAGCCAAGCCACACGCCTGCAATGTAGATTTGCTGGGTTCATTACCAAAATGGTTTTAACCCATTACGATAGAGGCGATTGATGGGTGGAATGGTTTGGGGCTAAACCTCGATGGAGAATATCGGATAGAATGCCATGGTTTCATGTAAAAAGAAGGCGGATGCCATGCAACGCGATTGCCAGCAAAGAATCTCTCGGCGAAAGTTTGTGAAGTGTGCAACGGCGGCGGTGACGATGCCGACGATCGTTTCGCCGCGTGTCTTTGGCGCCGATGCTCCCAGCAATCAGATCACATTGGGGCTCATCGGCACAGGTATTCACGGCTCGGGTTGGAACCTGAATGGATTTAAGAGATGCAAAGACGCTCGCATTCTCGCCGTTTGCGACGTGGTGGAATCGCGGTGCGAAGCAACACGCGCCAAGGTTAATCAGCATCACCGCAACAACGACTGCACCGCACACGCGGATTGGCGAGAGATCATTGCGCGCAAGGACATCGATGCCGTGATGATCTCGACCCCCGATCATTGGCACGTTCCGATGGCCGCTGCCGCGTCGAAGGCTGGCAAGGACGTCTGTTGTGAGAAGCCGACGCTCACGATCGCCGAGGGCCGCGCGGTGATCGGTATCATCCGCAAGAACAAAACCGTCTTCCAAACATCGACCGAAGACCGTTCGATTCCAGTCTATCATCGCATGGCCGAACTTGTTCGCAATGGACGCATCGGCCGCTTGCAAACGATCCATATTACGTTGCCATCTGGCGGCGTTCCGCCTGAGAGCCCCAAAGTCGCGCCCGTTCCCAAAGGATTCAACTACGACATGTGGCTCGGCCCGGCACCCGATGCGCCCTATTGCACAAATCGCTGCGGAGCGCAGCAGTGGCGAAATATCTTTGACTATTCCGGGGGCAAGTTCACCGACTGGGGTGCCCACATGCTCGACACCGCGCAGTGGGCCAACGACACCGAGCGAACCACGCCGGTCGAAGTCGATGGAAAAGGCGTGTTCCCTGATAAGTCGAGCATCTACACGGCGGCTAACGAGTACAAACTACACTACAGATACGCCAATGGCGTCGATTTGTATGTGTCCTCTGGCGGAACTGGCATCCGTATGGAAGGCACCGACGGCTGGCTCGACATTCCCGCTTGGCGAAAGCCGCTCGAGGCGAGTTCGCCGGAGATCCTCAAGTCGGTCATCGGGCCCGACGAGACGCATCTGTTCACTTGTCCCCAGGGCGAACATCGCAACTTCTTGGACTGCGTCAAATCACGCAAGGATCCCTACTTCCCGGTCGAGATCGGCCACGCCATGGCCACGCTGATGCACATCGGCAACATTTCGATGCGACTCGAGCGGCCGCTAAAGTGGAACCCCGACAATGAAGCCTTCGTCAACGATGCCGAGGCCGACAAAATGCGCTCCCGCGAAATGCGCAAGCCGTGGACGCTCTAGGAGAATCCGTCAGGCGATCCGTCGCTGGTCGTTAGCCGATTGGCTGATAGCCAGACAGCCTGATCGCCTACCCCACTCACTTTCCTTTACAATACAGCTTGTTCGTCATCCAACGTTGACAAGGCGATGGGATCATGGCAAGAGATTCGTGTACACTAGCCTCACTCGTCGTCTTGTTTGCCGCGCCGATCCTGGCGGAAGAAGCCGAACCCCGGGCGTTCGCACCGAAGTTCTATGCGTTTGAGAATGGAGTGAGCTTCGGTTCGACGAAGGGCAACGCGAAAACGCTCAGGGAACTGGGCTACGATGGCATCAGTCAGGTTCATGCTGGAGGCGAGAAACTTGCCCAACAGGTGGCGGTGTTCGAGAAAGCCGAGCTGAAAGTTCTCAGTGTCTATCTGAACGTGGCCGACATGCCACTCTCAGCGGACCTCATCAAGCCGCTGGCTAATCGCGACGCGATCATTGAGCTAACCGTGCGCACGCTGAAGCCCAAGACCGTCGAAGCCGTGCGGCAAACCGCCGAGATGGCCGGCAAGCTGAAGATCCGCGTGGCACTCTATCCGCACCATGGATTCGCCATCGCCACGATGCCACAGGCGATGGACCTGATTGCCAAAGTCGATCACCCGAATCTCGGCGTGATGTTCAACCTGTGCCATTTCCTCAAGAACGAAAAAGCTGAGGACCTGGAACGCGTGCTCGAAAGGGCCGGCACACGTTTATTTGCGGTGAGCACGTGCGGTGCCAACCTGGGCGGCCGAGGTTGGAACGACCTGATTAAGCCGTTGGACCAAGGCAACTTTCCTCAATCGCGGCTCATGCGCGCGCTCAAGAAGCTCAACTTTGCCGGTCCCGTGGGGCTTCAATGCTACGGCGTGCGCGGCGACAATCGCACGAATCTGAACAACTCGATCGCTGCCTGGAAGAAGATCCTCGCCGAGCTTTGATGCTACAGCGCAGACTCAAAACTCGACTTCTCGCCCAGTGAGCTAGCCCAGCTATTCTTTATGACACCTCCGAGGGGATCGAGACGTACAGAATACCGCCCACATTAGTTATAAAAACCGATGGAACAGCGCAGGCAATACGGCCAAAACAGTCGGGAAGGTTGGTACACTGCAAGACTGAGGAAGCACGTGAATGGGCTTTGTTTGACAACTTGTGGCTACGCTCGCGACAGCAGGGTCGATTACGCGAAACCCGCGTTCTGCCGAACGCAGTTACGACTCGTTTGGGTTTTGGCGACGATCCCGATGCTGCTGTTGGCCCGCAACGAGGCGCGGGCCGCTGAGTCGCCCAGCCAACCCAACATCATCTTTGTGCTCGCGGACGATCTTGGCTGGTCGGAACTAGGGTGTTACGGCGACGGCTTCAACGAGACTCCGCATCTAGATGCTTTGGCGAAGAGCGGCATGCGATTCACACAGGCTTACGCGGTTGCTCCCGTTTGTTCGCCGTATCGAGCAGCATTCTTAACGGGGCAGTTGCCGGCTCGGATCGGGATCATCGATTACCTGCGACCAAATTCGGCGAATGCCCTGCCGACGGACCACGTAACGCTGGCCGCCATGCTTCAGCAGAACGGATATGCCACCGGGATGGTCGGAAAGTGGCATCTGACGGGCTACAAACACCAAGGCGCGTTACACGAGGTTCGCCCAACGGACCATGGCTTTCTTTGGAATTTCGCCAGCGAGGTAAAAGGAGTTGGCAATGGAGCGAACTTTTGGCCGTACGTGTTTCGTGACCAAACGCTTCGCTGGATCGATATCCCCGACAACCGTCTTGGCAAAGGCGAGTATTTGACCGACCGGATGAATATTGAGGCGCTCGACTTTATTGAGAGGAACAAGGACCGGCCTTTCTTTCTGTATCTCAGTCACTACGCTCTGCACACAATCCTCAACGGCCGGCCGGATCTTGTGGAGAAGTATCGAAAAAGGCACATGCCCGGTGCGAGCACGCGAACCCGCTGTTACCTGTGTCAGGATCAGGGACACAAAGGTGACACACTTAATCACTGGGCCGGCGACCACAACCCACATCTAGCCGCGATGCTGGAAAGTATCGATGACGGGATTGGTCGCATCACCGCAAAGCTGGACGAGTTGGGAATTGCAGAGAACACGATCGTCATCTTCACCAGCGACAACGGCGGCGAAACAAGTGTGACCTCGAATGCTCCGCTGCGAGGTGGCAAGAGCCAGCTCTATGAAGGTGGCATCCGCGTGCCGTTGATCGTGCGCTGGCCGAATCGCGTGCCATCTGGAACGGTTTGCCAACAGCCGACGGTGAATGTCGATTTCTATCCTACGCTGCTCGAAGCCGCTGCCATCATGCAGAATAAGCGACAAACGCTTGACGGGATCTCTACGCTCGAGACATGGAAAGACCCCGCAGCGCCGATCGAGCGAGACACGCTGTACTGGCACTATCCCTTGGATCGGCCGCATTTCCTTGGAGGCGTATCGTCAGGTGCCATTCGCGACGGTGATTGGAAGCTGATTGAGTTCTTCGATTCCGACCGAAAGGAACTGTACTCGCTCGCTGACGATCCGTCTGAATCACGCGATGTCTCAGCGAAGCAGCCGGAACGAGTCGCTCATCTGCAAAAGAAGCTTCACGCGTGGCGACAGAGAATCGATGCGAGGATTCCATCACCACCGCTGCTGACAAGCGTCAGGCAACTGTATTTTGCAGACCACTTTTCAACGGGCCAAGACAGCGATCGCTGGTTCTTTACCAAAGACTGGTCGGTCGAGGGCGGAATGCTTCGGCGCGGCGCCGGCACAGACACGACGCGGATCTTCCTGAAGAAGCCCCTCTATAAAGACGTGGTCATACGCTTCGACTTCCGGTTGCGCGAAGCGAACGACTTGCGACTCGTGACGGGCAGTTCGGGGCATTACAACGCCGTCATCCATATCCAGTCCGATCACTTCTACGTGCAGACCGCGCTCGATTCATCCGGGCCGTACTTCAGCTACCGACACGGTGAGTGTGCTTACGACTTCGCTCGGGAAAGCTGGTACACCATGACGGTCGAATTCATCGGCGATCAATTGGTCGCCCATATCGATCGCGATCACCTCGCGTATGCAACGCACCCAATTCTCGACAAGCAACGTACCTACCTTGCCTTGCAAGTTGATCAGTCACCGGCGGACTTCGACAACGTTCAGATCTTTCGGGCCGCGAAGCATCCGGATCAAGCCGCGAATCTGGAGCACATCGCGGCGATGTCGGACAAGTATCCCGTCGATAAAGCGTTTGACGAGCAGTTTGACATTCAGAAGCAGAATGCTCACGAAAGGTTGTATCAGCGACATGACAAATATCGATCGCTGGTGAAACGCGTGGACGAACTGGATGCACTTGAGAAAGAGCGGTTCCCCGAGGCCTTTCGGTCGCACAAGGAATTCAGAAAGCGGATCAGCGAGCAGCGAAAGAACTTGCTTGCCAAAGACTCGGTTTTCAAAGAGACGTTATTCGCCACGTACCGTGCTCAGCGAGTGATGACCGCGTGGCTGATCGAGCAGAATCCTGAAGTTGGACAGCTTCCCAGCAGCCGCCGCGAGCGAGAAGTCGAGCGACTGCGAGTTCAGCATTCGAACGCGCCCGAGTACGTCGAGCTCTTGAAGGTCTATGAATCGGCGCAAAAGAAACTCGAAACCGACTACCCGCAACTCTTTATGACCGACGAGGAGATCCATCGATACCGGAAGGAACAACGGGCGCGGGTCGAGATGGAGCCGAAGTTCAAGGCACTGGTCAAGCAACGGGCGGTTGCCTATCGGGCGCAGCAAGACTACCTCTTTGAACACGACGCGAAGCTCGCTGAGTTGCGAGACTCGAAGAAGGCGAATGGCACTCCATGAAACAGCCACTCATCACGATTGTTCACGAAGGACTTCACTGCGACGGTCATCCGACGTGCCTTGATCGTCAGCACCCCGCCCAGTTCCCAGCTACCGAAAGTTTCTCAGGCCAACTCCTCTTATCGGCTCACTACCCGTCTCGACCGACCTTGGCATCCAGTGCCGGTTCTTCCTTCTTCGCTCCTGTTCTGAACACCAAGAGGTACGGCACGGCGGCACGTCCTTGCTCATCCTTGAAATTTTGAAACTTGCCTGAATTGAACCAGATGGCATACGTCTGATTGGGCTTCAAGGTCACGTTGAGGACGTTCGTTCTGTTGCCCTTCAAGTACCGTGGCTTTCCCCGCATTGTGGGGAACGAGTCTTTCGACATTTGTACCCAGGACCAGGAACCGTCCTGCATTTTCTTACTGAACGTGACACTGACCGTGCTGAGGCTGGGATTAACGTCGTTCGACCCTGCGGTGGGAACGGTCTTCACCACAACTGGCGGCGCAGAATCGAGGGTGATTGGTGGCTGGTCATCCGCCAGTGCAGATGTGGCAAACACAGCCACGATTAGGATGGAAAAAGTTTTCATGGTAGCCGCTCCTTTTCCCTACTGGTTCTGCACTGAATGTCCCGCTTCCACCATAGTTTCGACCGTTCGATCCACGTCAAGCTCTCGTACCAAAAAGTAATCCGTGTCATACGTGGACATGAGAAACACGCTGATGCCCGCATCGGCTAGAACTTTCGTGAGTGTGGCGATCACACCCACCAGTGAGAATTCGAGCTTGCCGACAATTCGGAGACAGCGCCATCCCCGCTCAGACTGCGCATCGTCAGGGACATCATCCTGGCGGCAAACGATGGACAACTCTTCCGGTGTGCGGGTGATCGAAACGAATTCGCCGTTCGCCCAACCTGGAATCTGCGCATCGGCATCGAGTCGGCAGATGGTGAATGCGCCAGGCAGGAGCATGAGGTCAAACGTCATTTGCCTTCCTGGCTAATTTGCTCTTTCAAGAACGCTTCCAGGCCAACTGGATCGTCCGTTCCGATCCTGACTTTCTTGACCTTCGTGCCCTTCCTATACCACACATCCACGCAGGCAAAGCCCCACAGGTTCCACGTCCAACCGCCGCTGGGACTCAGGTGGATGCCCCAGCCATCCAAGATCGTTGACCTTGCTTGTTCTACCTTCTCGATCTCGGAATACTGAATGCGCACCTGAACAGCGGCAGCGGCCCGAAGCTAATCAATAATCGGTCGTTTTCGTCGCTGACCGTCAGTTGGCGGAAAGACAATGCGAGAATGAACATCAAACCACCGCTGCAATACAAGATGATCTGCACGACCAGTTCTCGAGTCAGCCAACCGCCGACGAGCATGGCGATGCCGACGCCAACAAAGAGCAGATGAAGCGGTGCGGTTTGAGTGTGGTCGTACTGCATGGCAAGTTGTTATTCGCTCGGCGCACATTCATCTTTGCTAGTCTCGCTACCCAAACGCCGCTCAAGCTCGTCAATCAGGCTCACCTGGGCCGGATTGATTTTGGTTCTTGCGGTATCGAGGTCGAAAAACTCGGCTCGATCTACTTCTGGAAACTCGACTTGCTGACCAGATTTCGGAGGCCACTCCATCGTGAAGGTGTTGCTGACGAGTGCATCAGGGTCGCAATCGCCCTCAAATGCCCAGGAGTGAACAATCTTCCCACACTTCTGCGTCACGGCTGCCAATTCCGTGAACGGACCTGATGGTTTGAGGCCAGTTTCTTCCACGAACTCCCGCTGCGCAGCTTCGAGCAAGTCTTCCTCCGGTTCGATCTCGCCTTTGGGAATCGACCACGCACCGTCGTCTTTTTTTGAAAGAATGGACCGCCAGGGTGGGCAAGCAGCACTTGGATGCTGCCGCTGCGACTCCGATACATCAACAATCCAGCGCTGATTCGGGACATGGCACCATCCTTGTCTTCCGTAAATTCCTCGTAGCCGATGCAACGCATGGTTGGCTGCGGCGGGTATTTCTGGAACCTACGATCCGTTGCCGACTTCTCGCAGAGCAAAAACCTGGAACCCTTGCCGCAATGATTTCCTTCTGATGGGAACAAGTTTCACAGAGGCTCGGGATCATTCGTAGTCCTGCTCAGGCTCGGCCCACACGCTCGCTCTTCCATCTTCGTCGATGTCCACATGGATCAGATTCGCCCGGCAACACACGGGACAATCCTCGACGTACTCTTGGCTCGCTCCCTGTGACAGGTCAAGTGGAATGACGATTTCTTCACCGCAGCCATCGCAGGTGTAGCTGGCTTCATCCAGATTACCGTATGGTGAACCGAGTCGTCCTCGTCGCTCGTATGGGTTCACTTTCAACTGATCCCGAAAGACAAAAGACGACTCCGCAATTCTCCTGAATCCAAGTTGTCGCCATTCCTCGATACTCAGTTCCAGCGAATCCTCCACGGCGACGATCAATCCCTCTGGGCAGAACATGGCGATGCCGGTTTCGATCAGTTGCACCCGCAATGAGGTTTTCTCAAATCCGGCTTTGATCTCCACGGCCTCTACGAAGAGCAGGTTGTTCCATCCCGGCTCGATGTCGAGTTCATCCTTTGTTTCGCCTTGGAGTCGAAGAGCGTGGCGTAAATTGGTTCCAGAATGGCCGAATCTGCATCGCACAGGTCGAAGAGACGTCCACCTTGATTCTCGGCCTCGGTTGCGCTGACGAGCTTGAGGGTGATCCTGCCTACTTCGTCCTCATTCAGGTCCAGCGCCGTTCCCGTGACCGGATGGACGTACTCGCTCGGATCACCCCACGGGACAAGTCCTGCGGAGACGGAGAAGTTGACGGTGCCGTGGAATTCGTCATTCACCGGGGTAATTTCCATGCAGTGATGGACAGCCTCGCACTGGATTCTACCGGCCCCACGGCAAGCCGGGTAGAATGTGGCAGTCGTCCTGAATCAGACCCACGCACGGAGGCCCACCCATGCCCGCACGCACATCCAGCCCGATGAAAAGCTGCCGCTCAAGCTGACTGCCGCCGAGCGAAAACTGATCCTCGATGAGTTGATTGTCACTGGAATGGAATACGAGGGAATCCGCCGCAACACTCCCACCGGTAAGCCCATATTGATGACCCTCGACGACCTGGACGACTTTGGCGGCTATATCGCCGCCGAAGCCAACCATTGCGACGACAAGAAAAAGGAGAAGAAGCTCGACGCCGTGTTCGAGAAGATTCAACGGTTGCTCGACACGTACACTGACGAGGACAACGGCACGATCAGCATTGAGCAAGCCAGGGGTAAGATCACACAGGCGATGGAGGATGTACTAGCAGGCAAGAATCCTGGAGTTGTGTCCTTCAAGTTGCCTCGCACTCGAAAGCAGCAGGCCGAGAAGTACCCCATCAAGATCACGGCGCTCCAAAGGGAAGCGCTCGTCTCCTGCACTCGGCTCAAAGCAGCCATCAAGCGCAAGCTGAATGAAGCTGGGGAAGGTACGCAGGTGATCGAGTTCACCCGCAAAGAACTTGACCACGTAGAGAACGAACTCAGTCAGGCCGCAGTGTGTGTTCGCAACCCAGACAAGAAACGGGTCGTCGCTGTCCAGAAGAAAGTCCACGACATCCTGGATGAGGCGAGCCTGGTCGAGTTCGGGATCAAACAGCCTACGAAGCGACGACGACCGGCAAGTACCTCTGAGTTGCTGTTCCAGATCAAGATCATGCTTTTGGAAATCAGCCCCGCTATCTGGCGGCGTATCCAGGTGCGGGACTGCACGCTGGCTGATTTACACGATCAAATCCAAGCGGCCTTTGGCTGGTGGAATTACCACATGCACCAGTTCGAGATCGACGGCGAGCGCTACGGCCCCTCGTCACCCGATGACTTCGACTTCGGCATGGAGATGCTCGACGAGTCAGGCGTACTGCTGAGCCAACTGCTTCCCGAATCGGGGAAGCGGGCGAAGTGGATTTACGAGTATGACTTCGGTGACGGCTGGCGACACGAGATCGTGTTCGAGGGCTATCCTCCCATCGACAAGAAGGTGAAATACCCACTCTGCGTCGAGGGTGAACGTGCCTGCCCGCCCGAAGATGTCGGTGGTCCGTGGGGCTACGCAGAATACCTCGAAGCGATGGCCGATCCCCAACACGAGCGTCACGAGGAACTCATGGAATGGCGTGGGCCATTTGATCCCGATGAGTTTGATGCGAAGAAGGTGACGAGGGAAATGAGAAAAAAGTGATTATGCGTTCCCCACTTCCTCTCGCTCTGTTCCTAATCGTTCTGATCGGCTGCGGGCAGGCCGAGCGAGAGCGACGTGAAGCAGCGAAGAAGAACATCGAAAAGATTGGAAAGGCCCTTGAAAGAATGTGAGCAACGACAAGTCAAAGCAGAAACGACGATTGCAGGAAGTCAGATGTTGAATTCAGACACCATGACGAAGCAAGACTGGCAGCGCTGGCAGTTTCACTGGAACAATGCGTTGGCAGCCTGCAAGAGTCATGGTGGTTCGGCTGAGCCACTTGCCACTGGCCCTCCAGCAACATCGAAAGAAATTGAAGCCATCGAGAAAGAAGTCGGCAGCAAGCTGCCGAAAAGCCTGCGACTGATTATCACTTCATACTCCGGTGAAGTTCAGGTGTCGTGGCAGCTTCCAGACGAAGCACAACGCCCCGAGACTTTTCGTGAGATTTTCTCGGGCGGTATTTCGTGGAGCCTAAAAAGAATCAAAGAGGCAGAGAACGAACGGCGTGGGTGGCAAAAGAATGTGTTTGCCGATCCGAAAGACGAATACGATGCAGTTTGGCACAACAAGTTGGGTTTCATGCAAGTTCCGAACGGTGACGTGATTGCGTTCGACTTGAAAGGCGGGGATGATCCACCAGTGGTCTATCTCAGCCACGAAGACGGTGAATGCCACGGCTACCGCCTTGGCGACAACTTCATTGACTTCGTGGACCGCTGGACCCGGATTGGTTGCCCTGGTCCCGAAGATTGGCAAATGAGTCCGTTCCTGGCTTCACCACAATCAGGCTTTGGCACTGACTCAACAAATGCCAGCGAGTGGAGGAAGTGGTTTGGGATGGACGCCCAGCAAGATTAGATGCCGCCACAAACCGACGAACTGGCTGGCGATTTCCTATGGTCGATCCCAAAGGCTCCCATCTCTACGTCAACCTCAGCGCTTCGCAATCTCGTCGTCGGCTCAAGGGATTCGGACACGGGGTCAGGAAGGTCCAGAGCGCAGGGAAGAACCGAGCCGTCGTCATTCACACCGCCACGGGTCGCCATCTTGAAGAGTTGCAGGCCAAGTTCGCTGATGTCGGATCGTCAAGCCATGAGGAGGAACTCGGCCAACCCATTGAGAACCTTCGCAACCTTGGTCCCACCAGCGCCGAATGGTTGCGAGAAGTCGGGATCATCACGATCTCCGACCTCGAACGACTCGGCCCGTCGCTGGCCTACCGGCTTGTGAAGCAACGTCAGCCAAGGACCAGCCTCAATCTGCTGTGGGCGGTGGCGGCTGGGCTTTCGGATCGTGACTGGCGAGAATTGACGGATGAGGAGAAGGCAAGATTTCTTCGTGAGTTTGAGGAGGGATGACTCGCCCGGCGAGTCGCATCAACATGATCGACTACCAGATCGAACCGAACCTCACGACAGACGTTTTCATCGACGTGTTGGTACGCTCCACGCTGGCCGAACGTCGTCCTGTCGATGATCGAGACACGATCCAAGGAATGCTTGCCAATGCCGACATCATCCTGACGGCTCGGTGTGAGGGCCGGCTGGTGGGAGTGTCTCGTGCGATCACTGACCATGCGTACTGCACCTACCTGTCTGATCTCGCTGTTGACCGAGATTTTCAGCGTCAAGGAATCGGGCGACAATTGATTCAACGGACACACGAAGCTGCTGGCCTCAACACCACGCTGATTCTGCTGTCAGCACCGGATGCTGCAACCTACTACCGGCACATCGACATGACCAAGCACGAGTCCTGCTGGGTCATTCCTCGGCAGACGTGATTGCAGAACCGACTGCACCCTCTAGGAGTTTATTCCCAATGAAAACGCTCATCACCTTCCTACTGCTCGCATCGACCAGCCTCGCCGCCGAGATAAAGGTCCATCGTGACCTCCCCTACGCCCAATCGAAGAACGAGCGACAAACGCTAGATGTCTACGCACCAGCCGAAGGCAAAGGTCTTCCGGTTGTCTTCTGGATTCACGGCGGTGGCTGGCAGGCGGGAAGCAAGGCTGACGTGCAGAAGAAGCCGCAGGCGTTCGTTGACAAAGGCTTCGTTATCCGGTCCCGAAGCTCCGCTGCGATGTATAGTTCGATTCCTTCACGAGCCTCTTCGTCGCTGAGGGCCGTGCGAAAGTAGAGGTTGCCTTTGGAGAAGCGTCCGTTGGGATCATGTCGGGCGAGAATGGGCACGCCGAGGAAGGAAGGCTTTTGCACGAGGGGCATAGGCCACTCGCCAGTCCACACCGCCTGCAATGGATCATGGCCGTCGCAGCCGCAAGTGATTCGCTGCTGCGCACAAACCGAGCATCGCTCTACGTCGCAGTGGTTGTGGTGCGGCTGGCCGACTTCGATGCCGCAGTCGACCACGAGGTATGGCGATAGCTGACACCGACAAGCGTGATGTCCTTGGGACATACCATGCGGCGTCGCTGATTGTGATCGCAAGTGGCTTCAGCTTTGACGCATCGAACGCAGTACAGAACAGCCTGCTCGGACTGGCCAGCGACGGGCGTGTATCGACTGCCAATGCGAAGCCTTGAAGTCCCTGTGGATCATCGTCGGCGTCCCGTTTGGTTGTTTTATACAACTCTATGTCTGGGGTCAGAGCGAGATGATGGAGAGGAATTGAAACGCATCAGCCACCAGCCTACCGACTGACACCGGCAATAGAGACCAACAGCACATCAAACTTCATGGAGAAGTAGACATGGACACGCCCAACGACAAACGGCCTTCGGCTTTCCCCGACGCCAATGTGAAAAAGCCAGCAACCGCTCTTGAAGAACGGCAGCAACTCTTGGCGCATCACGTGCGATTGGTCGCACGCAAGATGAGTGCAAGTTTGTTTTGCTTCGGCTCGCAAGGAGGTTTGGGTAAGAGCCGAACGATACTTCGCACGCTCGACGAGGAAGGTATCGAGCCCATTCTGATCAACAGCCATGTTACACCATTGGCGTTGTACGGAATCCTCTACCAACATCGTGATGACGATGTGATCTTCTTCGATGACGTAGATAGCATGTTCGGGTCGATGCCTCATCTGGGACTATTACGTAGCGCCTTGTGGGGCTCGCCACGAGTAGTCACATACAACTCATCGCAACTCAGTGACTTGCCAAGCAGATTCGAGTTCTCCAGCCGAATTGTCTTCGCTGCCAATGTGATTCCGAAGAACGATGCTTTCAAGGCAGTGTTGTCTCGATGCGATCAATTCGATTTGTCGGCAACGAATGAAGAAGTCATCGAACTCATGCGTTCGGTTGCTGCAAACGGATTCAACGGGATCACGCCTGACGAATGCCAGACGATCATCAACTTCATCGCCGAGAACTCCGAAGACCGGCAACTCTCGATGCGTTTGCTCGGGCCGTCAATCCGCAAGTTCCAGTACGCCAAGACCGAGGGACTTGACTGGCGACCATTGGTGAAGACACAGCTACAGACGCTTGGAAGAAAGAACACGGCGACGAAGCGACTCGACAGCAAGACCAAGGACCACCAAATTCTGGAAAAGGCAATCCAGAAAACTCTCGACAGTGTTCAACAACAGGAACAAGCGTGGCGGGAAGCCACAGGCAAATCGAGAGCTAGTTTCTATCGCTGTCTTCAACGCTACCGTGACGCGCAAGGAAGTTGACACCGGCAAGGCTACCAGACGAAACGACGCATTTTACAAGAAGGCCACGCATGTCAGAAATCAATGACCATAATGCCTTGGTGCATAACTCGTGATCTCGGTCCATAATTGTCGTATGATCGCGAATTAGGAGTATGCCATGAGCCATTTCAAACGCAGTCAACGCAAGTA